>DASVTZ010000129.1 GCA_036387335.1 Longimicrobium sp. | reverse complement strand
GGGGGCGAGGGTTCCCTTACCCTGTCATCCTGAGTGACGCGCCACCCCGATCTCACCCATCCACCAACCCGTGGCGCGGAGCGAAGGATCTACTGCGCGTGGCAAGAGGCCGGCGGAGCACACCGACCCATTGCCGCGCTGGCTGGATCCTGCGGCCGCCGCAAGGAGTACCGATCGCGGCGCAGATCTCGTAGGCGGCTCTCTCAGGATGACAAAAGGGGGCGAGGGTTCCCTTACCCTGTCATCCTGAGCGACGCGCCACCCCGATCTCACCCATCCACCAACCTGTGGCGCGGAGCGAAGGATCTACTGCGTGTGGCAGGAGGCCGGCGGAGCAGACCGACCCCTTGCCGCGCTGGCTGGATCATGCGGCCGCCGCTAAACTTCGGCGGGCCAGCGCACTCACGCACTAACGCACTCACGCACTTCCCCGCCGAACCTCCCCCCACGCCTACATGCCCCTGATCTCCGTACAGGACCTCACCCACCGCTATCCTGGCGGCGTGACCGCGCTGGACGGGCTCTCGCTGGAGCTGGAGCCCGGGATCATCGGGTTCGTGGGCGCCAACGGGGCCGGAAAGAGCACCTTCATCAAGATCTTGCTGGGGCTGCTGACGCCCACGCAGGGCACCGTGCGCGTGCTGGACCGCGACGCCGTCGCGGAGAGCCTGGCCGTGCGCCAGCTCGTGGGGTACATGCCGGAGCACGACTGCCTTCCGCCCCAGCTCACGGCGACCGAGCTGGTGTCGCACATGGGGCGGCTGGCGGGGCTGCCGCGCGCCGCCGCACGCGAGCGGACGGCCGAGATGCTTCGGCACGTGGGGCTGTACGAGGAGCGCTACCGGCCCGTCAGCGGCTACAGCACCGGGATGAAGCAGCGGGTGAAGCTGGCGCAGGCGCTGGTGCACGACCCCCGGCTCCTCCTGCTGGACGAGCCCACCAACGGCCTCGACCCCGCCGGGCGCGACGAGATGCTGGAGCTGATCGAGCGCACCGGCAACGAGTTCGGCATCGCGGTGCTCGTCTGCTCGCACCTGCTGGGGGAGATCGAGCAGGTGTGCGACTTCCTGGTGGCCATCGACGGGGGGCGGCTGCTGAGCGCGGCGCCGCTCGGCTCCTTCACCGGCGAGGAAGGGGTGCTCGCGGTGGAGGTGGACGAGGGGACCGACGAGCTGCTCGCCCGCCTCACCGCCGCCGGGGTGGAGGCGCACGCGGAGGGACCGCTCCTCCTGCTTCCCCTGCGCGGCGACGGGCCGTACGACGCGGTGCGCGACGCCGCCGCCGACCTGGGGCTGGCGCTGGTGAGGATGGAGCCTCGCCGCCACTCGCTGCAGGAGCTCTTCCGCACCCCGGCCCACGGAGACGCGCATGCGCGCCGCTGAAGCAGGCGTCATCTACGACATCGGGTACCAGCGCTACGAGGGGGCGCGGCTGGGGCGCGGATACGCGTTCCGCACCCTCCTGGTCCACTCGCTGCGCCAGGCGTGGGGGCTGGGTCGCGGCGGAAAGGCGCTCATCATCCCGTTCCTGCTGCTCTTCCTCATCTGCATGCCCGCGGTCGTCCAGGTGCTGGTGGGAATCGTTTCGCAGGGGGAGGGGAAGCTGCTGGAGTACTCGTCGTACTTCCGCTACGTGCAGCCGCTGGTGCTGCTCTTCTGCGCGGCGCAGGCGCCGGAGCTGGTGAGCACGGACCAGCATCACCGCGTGCTGCCGCTGTATTTTTCGCGTCCGCTGCGCCGCCACGACTACGCCGGCGCAAAGCTCCTGGCGATGGTCGCCACCGTGTGGATGCTGGTGCTGGCACCGATGGTCCTGCTCTTCATCGGCCGGCTGGCCGCGGCGAACGACGTGGGGGCCGTGCTGCGCGCCGAGCGGGGCTCCGCCCTTCCCGTGCTCGCATCCACGCTGGCCATCGCGGCGGTGATGGGCTCGCTTTCGGTGGCGGTGGCGTCGTTCACGGCCCGGCGCGCGCTGGGGACCGCGGCCATCTTCGGAACGATGTTCCTGACGACCGTCGTCTCCGCCGTGGTGCAGAAGAACAGCGCCACGGGATCGCCCGGGTACGGCACGCTGATGAGCCCCCTGCTCGTGCTGGCGGGGCTGATGCGCTGGCTCTTCGACGTCCCGGCGGCCGGCCCGGGCGGCGGTCCTGTTCCGCCGAACCCGGTGAGCGGGCCGGGCTACGCGGGGATGGCGGTGGCGTTCGTGGTGCTGGCGTCGCTCGCGATCTTCGCGCGCTACTCGCGGGTGCGCACGTGAGCGCCGCGTTCACCCCCGCGGCCGCCACGCCCGCGCTGGAGCTGCGCGCCGCGTCGCGCTGGTACGGCAACGTGGTGGCCATCAACGACGTCTCCTTTTCGCTCGCGGCGGGGATCACGGGGTTGCTGGGGCCCAACGGCGCCGGCAAGTCCACCCTGCTGCACATGATGGCCGGCTTCCTGGCTCCATCCGCCGGGAGCGTGCTGGTGGAGGGGCGGCCCGCGTGGCGCAACCCGGAGGCGTACCGCGCCCTGGGGCTGGTGCCCGAGCGGGAAGCTGTGCAGCCTTTTCTAACCGCCCGCGAGTTCGTGCGCTTCAACGCGGTGATGCAGGGCGTCGCGGACCCCGCCGGCGCCACCGAGCGTGCCCTGGACGAGGTGGACCTGCGCGGGGCTGCGGACCGGAAGATCGGCACCTTTTCCAAGGGGATGCGGCAGCGCGCCAAGGTGGCCGGCGCGCTGGTGCACGACCCGCGCATCCTGCTGCTGGACGAGCCGTTCAACGGGATGGACCCCGGCCAGCGGCTGCACATGATGGAGCTCCTGCGCGCCCAGGCGGACGCGGGGCGCACGGTGCTGATCTCGTCGCACATCCTGGAGGAGCTGGACCGGCTGGCGGACAGCGTGCTCGTGCTGGTGGCGGGGCGGCTGGCGGCATCAGGGCACTTCCGCGAGATCCGGCGGCTGATGACGGACCGCCCGCACACCTTCGTCCTGCGCTCCAGCGACGACCGCCGCCTGGCCGCCGCCCTCTTCGCGGACCCCTCCGTCGCGGGCGCTGAGCTGTCGGACGCGGGGCTGACCGTGCGCACCGAGGACCGCAGCGCCTTTGCGCACGCGCTGCCCAAAGTCGCGCGCTCCATGGGCGTCACGCTGCGCGAGGTGCGCCCCTCCGACGAATCGCTCGAGAGCGTCTTCTCCTACCTGGTGCAACGATGATCCTGGCCGTGGAGCGCGCGCTCGCATCCGTGACCGCGCGGCAGATCCTGGCGCGGCGCCGTGCGCTGGCGCTTGCCGCATTCGGGCTCCTGCCCGTGGGCATCGCCGCCATCCTCCGCCGCACCGGCGACGCCGCCATGACCAACGCCCTCGAGCTGGAGACGATGATCATCCTCCCGGTCATCCTGCCGATCGTGGCGCTGGTGATCGGCACCGGCGTCTTCGGCGCGGAGATCGACGACGGGACGGCACTGTACGTCCTCTCCAAGCCGGTGGCGCGCTGGCGCATCGTGCTGACGCGCGTGTTGGTCGCCGCCGCCGTGACCGCGCTGCTGACGGTGCCCGCGGCGCTGCTGGTGGTTCCCGTGGCCGGCGCCGCGAAAAAGTGGAGCGTGGGGGTGGCCTTCGCCGTGGCGGTGGCGGTGGGGGCGCTGCTGTACTCGGCCGTCTTCGTGGCGCTGAGCCTGGTGACGCGGCGGGCGCTGGTGGCGGGGCTGGTGTACGTCGTCGTCTGGGAGGGGATCATCGCGGCGCAGGCGCCCGGCGCGCGCTACCTCAGCATCATCCAGTTCGTCCTCACCCTCGCGAACCGGCTCGCCGGGCTCCCCGCGAACGTCATCAAGGCCAGCGTCACCCCCACCGCCGCCGCCGTGATGTCCGTGCTGTTCGCCGTGGGCGCGGTGCTCTTCGCCATCCGCCGTCTGCGCGCATTCGAGGTGGGCGAAGCGGGGTAAACCACAACAGCAACAGCATGGCTCACGCGGAGGCGCGGAGACGCAGAGAGAACTCCGCCCCTCTTCCGCGTCTCCGCGCCTCCGCGTGAGATTGCAGTTTGCCCAATGCCCTCTTCTGCGCTAATCTCCAGAATATGAACGCACTCCCCGGTAACATGATGCAACGATCACGAACCCTCATCGCCGGTGCCCTGATGGCATCCGCCGCCACCTTTGGCGCGTGCGGCGACGACTCCAACGCCGCCACCGAGACCGGCGCACCGGTGCAGCCGGTCAAGATCGTCCGCAGCTATCCGCACGACCCCAGGGCGTTCACGCAGGGGCTCGTCTTCCGCAACGGCGAGCTGCTGGAGAGCACCGGCCGCTTCGGCGAGTCGTCGCTGCGGCGCGTGAAGCTCGAGACGGGCGAGGTGCTGCAGCGCGTCGACATCCCCCGCGAGTACTTCGCCGAGGGGCTGGCCGTGATCGGCAACCGCGCCTTCCAGCTCACCTGGCAGAACAACACCGGCTTCATCTACGACCTCACCACCTTCCAGCGGACCGGCACCTTCCGGTACGAAGGGGAAGGCTGGGGCTTGGCCACCGACGGCACCTCGCTGATCCTGAGCGACGGATCGTCGGCGTTGCGCTTCATCGACCCGAACAGCTTTCAGGTGTCGAAGACGCTGGAGGTGAAGAACGGGACGGAGTACGTGGACCAGCTCAACGAGCTGGAGTGGGTGCGCGGCGAGATCTGGGCGAACGTGTGGCACAAGGACTGGATCGCCCGCATCGATCCGCGCGACGGGCACGTGATCGGGTGGCTGGACGTGGGCGACCTCCTTCCCGAAGCCACCGCCGCCGACCCCGAGGCCGTGCCTAACGGGATCGCGTTCGACGAGGCGACGGGGCGGCTCTTCGTGACGGGGAAGCTGTGGTCGCGGGTCTTCGAGGTGTCCGCGCAGGAGCTGAAGGCGGCGACGACGCCGTAGCTTGAAACCCGCGCGGCGGGCGCCGCGTAGGGACCGTCACGAGCGACGCGCCCCCCTGACCGCGGCATCCCCATGTTCCTGCTACGCCTCATCCTGAACACGGTGGTCCTGGGCTTCATCACCAAGGCCCTGGGACGCTTCTTCCCCATCCTGCTCCGCTTC
>DASVTZ010000128.1 GCA_036387335.1 Longimicrobium sp. | reverse complement strand
CGCCTGGGGATCGACTCGGCGGCCGCTGCGGACTTCGCGCGCATCCGGGGTTGGCGGGCGAACACCGTGCGCATCGAGCTCGCCCAGTTCTTCTGGCTCCCCCAGTCGCGGTACTACGACGCGGGGTACCAGGCGCGGGTGGACCGCGTGGTGAAGCAGGCGCGCCAGGCGGGGCTGTACGTGATCCTGGCCCTCAACGCGAGCGACCGCGGCGACCCGGCGTATCCCGGCGACGTGTTCAGGACCAACACGCACCAGCCGATGCCGGACGTGAACCACTCCATCCCGTTCTGGCGGCAGGTGGCGGAGCGCTACAAGAACGACGGCGGCGTGCTGTACGAGCTGTACGGCGAGCCGTACCCCATCGGCGGGGCGCAGGAGTTCGGCTTCTCCAACTGGGACATGTGGCTGAACGGCGGGCTGGCGCCGGCGGACCAGACGTACGAGCCGCGCGCCGCCTTCCAGGCCGTGGGGATGCAGCGGCTGTACGACGAGGTGCGCGGCACCGGCGCCAAGAACCTCGTGCTCCTGGGCGGCACCTCGTGGGGGTACTTCCTGGACGGGGTGCCGGACCACCGGGTGAAGGGGTTCAACCTGGTGTACGTGGCGCATCCGTGGGACTGGCCGGGGAAGCAGCCGGAGACGTGGGAGGAGGATTGGGCCTTCCTCGCCAAGACGGACCCGGTGATGATCAGCGAGTTCGGCAACTACGACTGCTCGCCGCGCTACCTGAACGCCGCGCTGGACAAGGCCGACGAGCTCAACCTCTCCTGGATCGCGTGGGCGTGGACCGCTCCGGCGCCGGGCGAGTCCACGGCGCAGGATTCCAAGCGCGACCCGATCTGCGCCTTCCCCATGCTCATCACCGACTGGGCGGGCACCCCCAGCCGCATCGGGCAGCAGGTCAAGGACCGCCTCGCCCGCTACTGACCGCGCGGCGAGGAGACATCGTGAGGGGCGGGGGGCGCGGGCGGCCTCCCGCCCCTCGTGTATTCCCGCAGCACCAGGGCGGCGAAGCGCGGGTTGGTGACGGCGTAGCGCTTCCACAGGCGGCGCGGCTCCATCGCCAGCCGGTGAAACCACTCCAGCCCCGAGCGCTGCATCCAGACGGGCGCGCGCTTCACCATCCCGGCCACGAACTCGAAGCTGACGCCGATCCCCAGCGAGACGGGCACGCCCAGCTCGCGGTGGTGGGCGTGCATCCAGAATTCCTGCTTGGGAGCGCCCAGGCCCACGAAGAGGATGTCGGGAGCGGCGGCGCGCACGGCGGCGAGGGTCCGCGCGTTCTCGGCGGGATCCTTTTCGAAGCCCATCGGCGGGCAGTACGTGCCGGCCACGCGCAGCGCCGGGTGCCGCGCCGTCAGGACGCGCGCGGCGCCCTCCGCCGCGCCGGGGCGCCCGCCCATGAAGAAGACGCTCGCCCCCGCGTCCGCCGCCGCGCCGCACAGGGCGGGGAAGAGGTCGCTCCCGCTCACCTTCTCGGGTACGGGGGTGCCCAGCACCGAGCACGCCCACACCACCGCCATCCCGTCGGCCAGCGAGAGCCAGGCCTCGTCGTACACGCGGCGGAAGCTCTCCATCTCCTGGAGCATCACCACGTGCATGGCGTTGGGGGTCACCACGTACGCCGGCGGCCCCGCCCGGGTGGCGTGATCGACGATGAGACGCACCGCCTCGCCGCCGGTGCACGCGTCGATGGGTACTCCGGCCAGCGTGAGGCGCGGCGGAGCGGCGGGTCCGGGCTGGTCCGTCACGGGTGGGTCGAGCCGTTTCTCACGAATCCGTGTGCATCGGAGGAAATGGTCTCACGCGAAGGCGCAAAGGCGCAAAGAAAGTACTTCCGTGTCTTTCTTTCGCGTCTTCGCGCCTTCGCGTGACATCTTGATCCTTTCAAGATTGTTATCGTCTGTTGAGATGGGATCAGATTCCACTCTCGGGGGTGGCCTCGAGGCCGATCCTGTCGAAGCCCGTCTGCCGAAGCTGGAAGGCGCGCCACAGCCTGGAGAACAGGGGGCGCGGGGCGGCAAGGCACACCGTCCAGTATCCGGAGAAGAGCACCTTGTCCCTCACCCCGAACGACGAGTCGCGCCAGGTGGCGCCCATCAGCTGCCGGTAGGTGGAAATCTGCTCGCCGGGGGCGCCGCGGAGCTTGGACAGGGCGAACTCGTGCCGCACGAAGTACGAGTTGCGCTTCGCCGCGCTCTCCAGCCCGAAGTGGCGGATCAGCGTCGTCTGCAGCTCCACGTACCGGCCGAGCCCCTCGGGCGAGAGCATGGCGCGGACGTGCTGCCCGTTGGGGTGCATCCGGTACTCGCCGAGCGGCTCGTCCATCGCGCGCACGGGCGCTTCCAGGCAGGCGCCCAGCGTCAGGTAGAGGTCCGCGTGCGTGCGGAACCCCCGCGCCGGCGTGGGCACGAGCCGCTGGAAGACGTCCGCGCGGATCACGATTCCGGTGGTGGCGGGGGCCACGTGCCGCGAGGTGCGGCGGACCTCCTCCCGTACGTCGCCCTCCGAGATCTTGGCGCGCTTGGGCCGCACGTCGCCCGTGCGGCGCCCCTCCACGTCGATCACGTACAGCGGGTGCATGATCATCCCCGCGGCCCCGTCGGCGCGGACGACGTCCATCACCCTGGCGAGCTTCTCCGGCAGCCAGCGGTCGTCGGAGTCGAGAAGGCAGATGTAGCGCCCCGTGCAGAGCGAGAATCCGTGCTCGAACGCCGCCGACTGGCCCCCGTTCTCCGTGGTGCTGAAGACGACGCGGTTGGCGTGCTCCCGCTGGAACGATTCCATCCACCGCGTCACGCGCGCCTCGGTGTCGTCCGTGGAGCCGTCGTTCACCACGACGATCTCGTAGTCCGCGCACGTCTGCGCCGCCACCGTGTCCAGCGTGTCTTCGATGTACTCCGCCTGGTTGTACGCGGCGATCAGCACCGAAAAGGTGGGAGCGTCCATCACGCCGCGCCCGCGTACGAGCGGGGGAGCGGCGCACGCGGCGGCCCCACGGCACCCGCCACGCGGCCGCGCACCGCCGGGTGGAGCAGGGGCGAGCAGAGGGTGGCCACGAAGAGGGCCCAGTACACGTTGTTCTGCTGCAGCAGGGTGGTCTCCGTGAAGTTGTAGAGCACCATGTACGAGAGGAACACCAGCGGCCAGAGCCCGTCCGCCGTGGGCGTGGCCCGCAGCCCGGCCACCGCGCGGGGGACGGCGGCGATCAGACCGGCCAAAAAGACGGCGAGCCCCACGAGCCCGACCTGCAGGGCGACGTCCAGATAGCCGTTGTGCGCGTGCGGCGTGACCCACTCGATCACCTCGATCACCCGCGCCGAAGGGCCGTTTTTCCCCATCCAGAAGGCGCTGTACCCGTACCCCAGCCACGGGCGCTCGGCGATGCTGGCGGTGATCGCCTCCCACATGGGCGTGCGCCCCGTAAGCGTGGGGTCCTTGCCCATGGCGACGAGGATCTCCTCGCTGTTGCTGAGCAGCCAGAGCGCGATTCCCGAGCCCACCAGCACCACCGAGATCAGGACGGGGAGCGCGATGGTGAAGTGCCACCGCAGCGCGCGGTACAGCGCGGACAGCGCCAGCAGCGCCGCCAGCGCGGTGAGCGCCGTCTTGGAGGTCGAAAGGAGCACCAGCAGGGTGGAGAGCGCCATCATCCCCGTGACCGCCGCCCGCGCGGGGCCGGTGACGAGCGGCCGCAGGAGATAGAAGACGAGGGTGGCGAGGACCATCGTCTGCCCAAGTCCGTTCTTTTGCGGATAGATGCCGCGCCAGGCGCCCGCGTGCTCGCCCTCGTCCAGGCCGTACGACGGCAGCCCCACCGAGAAGGCGAGGCTCATCACCGCCGCGATCCCAAAGGTGACGGCCAGCAGCTTGAGGAGCTGGCGCGTGTCGTACCGCTCCGCCAGGAGCACGCCGAAGGCGGTCGTCCCCAGCAGCGCGAAGCTGCGGCGCAGCGTGAGGTCCGGGGCGGCCGACCACGCCACCGATGCCAGCGCCAGCCCCACCAGCGCGAGCGTCGCCCAGCTCCGGAGCGCTACCGCCAGCGAGCGGCGCCAGCGCACCGCGACCAGAAAGAGGCTCCCCGCGTAGATGCAGCTGTAGATCCCGCGGAGGAGGAAGTTTCCGCCGTCGCCGCTGCTGAGGTCCACCCCGCTCTTCGACAGGAGGAGCGGGACGAGCGCGCCCGAGAAGAGAAAGATCCCCACGACGCCGAAGAGCCCCTCGGCGCGGCGCAGCGCGAGAGCGAGCGCGTCCTCGATCGCGGCGCGGCGCGGGTGCCGCGGCCGGGGCGCAAAGGTGGACGCGTGCCGCTCAACGGCCATGCGTGACGCGGTATTCATCGTATCGAAGCCCAGCCAGGCCGGTGAGGTTTCCGGCGCCGAAGCAGACGTACCAGAGCGAGCGGACCATCATGTGCCGCCCCATGACCCAGGAGACCGGAAGGAGTGCAACTCCGAGGCCCAGCCGCGCGAGCCCCTTCGCCGCGCGCATGGCCAGCGGGCGGGCGCCGGGGGTGACCTCGCGCTCGCACATGCTCCAGGTGTTCGCGGAGCGGTAGACGCGCCGCAGCAGCCACCCCGCCGTTGCGCGGCTCCCGGGGATGAACTCGTACGCCACCGCCTCGTCCGCCCACACCATCGTGCACTGCGTGCGCGAGAGGCGGAGGAAGAGGTGGGTGTCCTCCCCGCCGGTGAGGCCGAAGCGCAGGTCGAAGGGCTCGGCCATACCGTCCAGCGCGGCGGTGCGGATCAGCACGTTGCCCGCGCCAGGGTGCTCCACGCGCGCGCCGGTGGCGTGGCGCGGGAGGTCGAAGAAGCGCCCGCGGTGCACCCACGGCGCCGGCTCGTCCTCGAACCGCCGGACGACCGGGCCGGCCACCACGTCCGCGTCGTACTCCGCCTGCACGCGCAGCAGCTCGTCCAGCCACTCCGGCTCGGGGAGCTCGTCGTCGTCGATGAAGGCGAACATATCCGACCCTTCCCGCGCGCACTCCACCGCCCGGTTGCGCACGTGCGAGATCCCCCGCCGCGGCTCGTGGACGTAGCGGAGGCGCCACGGCATGGCCGGCGCCAGCGCTTCGCACACCGGCGCGGCGGAGCGGGCGGGGTCGTTGTCCACCACCACGATCTCCAGCTCCGGCTCCGGCGCGTGCTCGAAGCGCAGCGCCGCCAGGCCGTGCAGGAGCCGCTCGAGCCCCTGCGGCCGCAGGTAGGTGGCCACGCACACGGACACCTTCATGGGCCGCCCGCCTGGTCGGCCTGCATCCGGCGCAGCCGCGCCAGGGAGCGGCGCTGCGGGGTCATCATTCCGGCGCGGGCAAGGAGCTGCGCCAGCCGCTCCTTGCGCTCCATCCCCAACACGCGCACCAGGAGCCTACCCACGCGCGTGGGCGCCACCGCGCGGCGCCCGGCGAACTCCTCGCCCGTGCGCAGGCACTCGCGGGCGAGCTCCAGGTGCCCGCTCTTGAAGCCGGAGTACGCGGCGAGCTGGTATCCCACCCCCAGCGCCTCGCCGAACTCCGCGAGGCGTCTCTGCGCGGCGAGCGCCGCCCGCACCTTTTCCAGCGTCCTCACCTGCGAGCGGAGCTTCGACTCCTGCAGAAAGGTCTGGCTCACGGACACCCGCGCCGCCTGGTGGGTGCGGTACCGCGCCATCCCCCCGCCCGACGGCACCAGGCGCGCCCCCCCGGCGAGGGCGCGCATCATCAGGTCGCCGTCGTCGTTCAGGGTGAGCTCCTCGTCCCACCCGCCGGTGCGCTCGTACGCGGCGCGCGTCCAGAGGATGGCGCACGGCGGCGCCCAGGAGGTCCCGGTGAGCCACCCTCGCAGCGCCTCGCCGGCGTCGCGCGAGGGGAGGGGGACGTCCGCGGGCGCGGCGGTCCAGGCGCCGCTCCCCCCGAGCTTCCACCGCACCCACGGGCAGAACGAGATCGAGCCGGGCTCCCCGCCCGCCGCGCGGGCCAGCGCGGCCAGGGTGTCCGGCTCGATGGTGTCGTCGGCGTCCAGGAACATCACCATCTCGCCGCGCGCCAGCTCCGCGCCCCGGTTGCGGGCGTGGCTGCCGCCGCGGTTCGCCTCCAGCCGCACGCCGCGCACCCGGCCGGGGTGGAGCGCCACGTAGCGCTCGATCACCTCCCAGCTCCCGTCGGTGGAGGCGTCGTCCACCACGATCTGCTCCACCGACGGGTGCGTCTGCGCCAGCACCGACTCGATGGTCTCCGCCACGAACGGCGCCGCGTTGTAGCACGGCGTCACCACCGAGACCAGCGGCTCCC
>DASVTZ010000127.1 GCA_036387335.1 Longimicrobium sp. | reverse complement strand
AGCACGTAGAAGGCGCAGTAGTCGCACTGCGCCACGCAGACGTTGGTGTAGTTGATGATCCGCATCACCATGTATGTGGCGCGGTCGGGGGCGTGGTAGCGTGCGCGCACGGCGCCGGCCATCTGCTTCAGCTCGTCGTCGCTCGCGTGCTGCCACAGCACGCGCGCATCCTCCACCGATACCCTTCCACCGCCCTCCACCCTGGCGGCGATCTCTCCCACGGCCTCGTTGATCAGCACCCTCTTCTCCTTTCCGGGACACCCCCTCGTACCCCGAAAGATGCGCCGTGTGCTCCGGTCGGTCAATCAGGGGGCCGTATCACCCTGTAGGGGCGCGATTCATCGCGCCCGTGCCCGCCGTTGCACCGCCCCCCGTTAACGCACCCGCCGCCGGTAGGGGCAGACCTGCGTGTCTGCCCACCCTTTCCCCCACCCCGACCCCCGCCCCCCCACCACGATCCCGTAGGGGCTGCCCCACGTGGCTGCCCGTGCCCGCCCATTCGCCGCGGCCCGCCTCCAGGAGCGAATGAATCCGCCGCTGGACCCACACGAAGTCCGCCGTCGCGGACTCATGCATAAGATCGACGCGCGCCCCCACCTCTCTGTCATCCTGAGGGAGCCGCCACGCACAACCCCGTCGTACGCGGACCTTTCTGCGGCGACCGAAGGATCTAGCTGGCGAAACGCGAGGACCGGCGCCGGACCACGAGCCTCTCGCAACGCGCAGTAGATCCTTCGCTTCGCGCCAGAGGTTGGCGAACGGGAGAGGTCGGAGAGGCGCGTCGCTCAGGATGACAAAAGGGAGGGTGGCAGAGGCGGGCGACAGAGGCGGGCGACAGAGGCGGGTGATAGTGGCGGGTGACAAGCAGAGCAAACGAAAGAGGCACGGAGAGTACCCACTCTCCGTGCCTCCTGCAGTTCTCCGTCCGTGCCTCCGCGTCTCCGCGTGAGGCCCAGCGGTCTACAGCCCCGGAATCGCCACGAACTCCAGCTTGAAGTACGGGAACACGGACGGCGCATCTACCCGGTTATCCGTCTTCGCGCCAACCACGCCGATCAGGCGGAACGCGGGAGAGAACGCCATCTCCAGCACCGGCCCCGCCTGGAACGCGCGGTAGGTGTCGTCCGCCGCGGTGCCCTGCGCCACCAGCTCGGCGCCCAGGTTGATCGCGCCGCGCTCGCGGAACGACGCGATCTGCTGCAGCCCGCGGCCGCGCGTCCAGAAGTACTCGCCGCCCCAGTTGTAGCTCACGATCAGGTCGGCGCTCGCGCCGCCCTCCGAGCCCCAGTAGTTCCCCTGGAGCGCCGTCACCAGCCCGTCCTCGGCGCCGCCGGGCGCGCCGATGGGCGTCACGTCCTTGCCCTGGATGAAGAGGTAGCCGACGTTGGCCTGCACCGAGCCCGTGGGGAAGCCGTAGCGCAGCTCCACCTGCGGCTGCACCGCGTTCACGGACTCGGTGGTGTTCCCCGCCACCGGGTAGGTGAGGTTGTAGCCCATCACGCCCACACCCACACCGGGACCCAGCCCGGTGGTGTGCACCGAAGCACCCAGGAGGAAGAGCGCGAGATCCTGCGTGTCCAGCTCGGCACCGCCGTACACCACCGCCTGCAGCTGGGCCGACGCGGGCACGGCCGCGGCCGCGGCCGCCAGCGGGATGCAAAGGAGCGAAACCGCCTTTTTCAGCACGTAGGGTATGGCCATCTTCCTCTCCGGAACGGGTTTCTGGCGCGGGGGGGCTCCCCCGCTCCGCCGGACGCCGATGGCAAAACGCACGCCGATCGGAGTCTCGGTCGCCTGCGAAAAAACGGCTCTTCCCACGCCGCGGATCCTGGTGCCGGGGACGACGAAGCGCACCAGCGTCCCCTCCGGTACCGGCTCGTCCATCACCAGCCGCGCGCCGCTGGCGCTGATCTCTGCCAGCAGCGCCATCCTCCTCCCCGGCTCCTCGGGCGCGCCCGGGGCACTCCGCAGCCACACGCGCGCGGGAAGGCGCACCTGCTCGCGCCGCTCGCGGCGTGCGTTGCGCGTCCACTCCGCCGTGCGGGCCAGCAGGGGGCGCGGGCCGGTGTACTGAGCGCGCTCCAGCGGCACCGCGTGCTGGATGCAGTGGAGCTCGATGGCGTCGCGCACCCGCAGCGGCACCCCGTCGAACGCCACGCCGATCCGGTACATCGCCGGGCCGGGGCCCTCCAGCTTCACCTCGTGCACCACCTTCCCCCGCACGGTCACAGAGCCGGTGGTGAGCGGCAGCTTCATCCGCAGCTCGGACCCGGCCGGAAGCCGCTCCGGCATGCGGAAGGCGATCCCCGTGGGGTTCAGGTCCTCGGTCAGCGCGATCCACGACCGCGGCTTCCCGTTCGCCCCCGCGGGGGTGCGCAGCGTGATGGGGAACTGGTCGCGGAAGCGGTGGTCGCCGCGCTGCTGCCTCACCCGCAGGCTCAGCCCGATGACCGACGCCGCCAGGATGAAGTTGAGCGACGCCCACAGCAGGTTCACCCGGAACGCCGTGGAGGCCCATCCATCCACCCCGTACTCCACCCACCCGTTGCGGTGCGCCATCGTAGCCCACGCCAGCGCCACCAGCGTCGTCACCATCAGCACCACCTGGGGCGCGTAGGTGCGGAACGGCACGTGCCCCGGCCCCTTGGGCGTCACGGTGAAGCGCAGCGGCCGCGGCCACAGCACGGACGCCACCGCGCGGGTGTACGTCCAGAACTTCGCCATCTGGTAGCGCTCGGACATCCAGGTGTTCGCCGTGCCGCGCGAAACCAGGTCCGAGAGGATGAACGAGAGGAGCAGGAACGGCAGGAAGCGCAGCAGGAACTCGCGGTCCACCGCCTTGATGGGGAGCGCGCCGGTCAGGAAGAAGACCAGCGGCGCGCAGTAGAACACCAGCTTCTGCACCCCGCCCACGTACGCCGTCAGCGAGCCGAAGTACGACACGCGCTGCGACAGGGTGAGCCCGGGGTGGCTGAGCGGGTTGAAGCGGCGGAGGACCTGCATCGCCCCCTGCCCCCAGCGCAGGTGCTGCACGTGGAACGCCGTGGCCGACCCCGCCGCCAGCCCGTACGCCAGGCTCTCGCCGTAGTACGCCGACCTCCACCCCGCCGAGTGCAGCAGGAGCGAGGTCTCGATGTCTTCGGTGATGCTGTGCGTGCCGAAGCCGCCGATCGACTCCAGCGCCTCGCGGCGGAAGACCGCGCACGAGCCGCAGAAGAAGGCTCCGTTGATGGAGTCCTTGCCGGGCTGGATCACGGAGAAGAAGAGCCGCTGCTCCTCCCAGATCCGCTGCCACGACTCGTTGACGTCGTAGGTGAAGCCGTCCGTGTTGTAGAAGTCCTGCGGCGCCTGCACGAAGGCCAGCTTGGGGTCTTCGAAGAAGCCCAGCAGCCGGTCGAGGATGTGCGGGAGCGGCACGTGGTCCGCGTCCAGCTGCAGGACGAAGTCGCCGCGCGTGTGCTTCAGGGCGTGGTTGAGGTTCCCGGACTTGGCGTGGGCGTTGTCTTCGCGGCGCAGGTAGCCGATGCCGAGCTGAGCGGCCATCGCCTTCACCTCGTCGCGCTTCCCGTCGTCCAGGATGTAGGTGCGGTGCGGATAGCGGATGGCGCGCGCTCCCACGCAGGTGCGGCGGATCACCTCCAGCGGCTCGTCGAAGGAGGTGATGAACACGTCCACGCTCAGCCCCTCGGGCGGCGTCACCGGATCGCGGTGCTTGAGGCGCCACACGGAGTGCACCATGATGAACGCCGTGAGCAGCCCCCACGTCTCCGCCAGCACGAGCGGGATGGAGAACCAGAGCGCCCTGGTGTTCAGCGACTGCGTCCACCGCCAGGAGATGTAGTAGACGCCGTACGCCAGCGTGACCACCGCCAGCACGCGGATCATCCGCTCCTGCCACTTCGGAAGGCGCGGCACCGAGTACCGCGTGGCCTTGCGCGCCTGCACCGGCGGCGTCGGCACCACCGGCTCCGCCGCCAGGATCGCCGGAAGCTCGTGCACCGTCGCCGTCTTCAGCTCCGGCGCGACCTCCGCGGGCGCAGCGGTCTCCGGCTCCGCGACGAGCTCCATCGCAGGCTCGGCGGCAGTCTCGGGCTCCGCCACCGACTCCATCGCGGGCTCGGCCTGGAGCTCCGTCGCCGGTTCTATCGCGAGCTCCGCGGCGGGCTCGGCCGCGAACTCCGTGACCAGCTCGGGCTCGAGCTCCGCCGGCTCGGTTGCGAACTCGGCGGCCGGCTCGGATTCGGGGTCCGCCGGTTCGGCTGCGAACTCCGTCACCGGCTCGGATTCGAGATCCACCGGTTCGGCTGCGAACTCCGTTACGGGCTCGAGTTCGAGCTCCGCGGCAGGCTCGGCTGCGAACTCCGCTTCGAGCTCCGCCGGCTCGACTGCGAGCACGGATTCCGGCTCCAGCTCCTCAGCCGGCGCGACCTCGTCCTCGTCGTAGCGCGCAACGTCGTCGAACGGCGCAGCCTCTACGGCTGGCGCGACCTCATCGAGCGCTGCTACCTCATCGAGGAACGTGACCTCATCGGACGGCGCAGCCTCGTCAGCGAGCGCGGGCTCAGCGTCCAACTCGGCCGATGGCGCGATCTCATCGAGGTACGTGACGTCTTCCAGCTGTGCAGAGTCGACCGGCGGGGCGACCTCGTCAGGCGTCGTGACTTCGTCCAGCTGTGCAGCCTCGACCGGCGGCGCGACCTCGACGAACGTGGCGGCTTCATCAACCGGCGCGGCCTCGATCGACGGCGGAACGTCGTCGAGTGCTGCGGTCTCGAACGCCGGTTCAACGTCGTCGACCGGTGCGGCCTCGATCGACGCCGCGACGTCGTCTCGCGGAGCGGTTTCGACCGAGGGCGCCAGGTCGTGCGGCGCCGTGTCCTCGACGGGCGGCGCGATCTCATCGAACGCCGCGGCATCGAAAGCGGGCGCGGCCTCGTCGTCCGGTGCGTCCACATAGCGCGCAACGTCGTCGAGCCACGCGGGATCTTCGACGGGTGCAGCCTCGACTGGTCCCGCGAGCTCCTCCGGCGGAGTGAGATCCGCGAACGGGGCGGCTTCGGTGGCGAACGCGGGCTCGGGCTCGGCGACCGGCTCCGGCTCGGAGGCATCGTGCGGCGCCATGAAGGCGGCGACGATCGCATCCAGTTCGGACACCCCGGCGGCCGCCGCGGGCTCGGTGATGCCGGCGTCCGCGTCGGACAGATCGTCGGCGGCGACCCGCTGCGGCTCCGCGACGGGCGGGGGCTCCACGACGGGCAGCGGGGCGGCGAAGGCCTCGGGTGCCGGCTCGTCCAGCGCTTCGCCGGGGGCGAGGGCGGCGGCGACCTCGCAGCGGGAGCCGAGGGCGCGGCGGATCTCCTCCACCTCGTCCGGCTCGGCCAGGGCGAGCGCGTGGCCCACCCGCGCGCCCAGGTCGCGCAGCCCCGGCGCGTCGAACGGCGCGTAGAAGAGCAGCAGGCCGCCCGCACGCCCAACTTCCGACCGCGCGACGGACCAGTGGCGATGCGCGAGCACCTGCTCCGGGTCCGGCGCCTCACCGGAGGGGAGGAACGAGAAACCCAGCCCCTCCACGGGCCGGGCGGTGCGCCGTACCGATGCGCCGAAGAGGACCACGTCCGCGGCCCCCTCGTAGTTCGGAACGCCCAGGTGCAGGTGCAGCGACGGCGACTCGAAGTCCAGCTCCGCCAGCACCACCATCCTTCCGTCCGACGCCGCCTCCTGCGCCACGGCGACCGCGGCCTCGGGACCCCACCCTTCCGCCCGGGCGCGCGGCCCTGTCACCAGGAGGATGGCGTTCCACACCGAGGCCCGCCCCTCCAGCAGCGCCCGAACCGGGTCCGGCCCCTCCGGCGTGGCCGGAGGGGCGGACGTGGTGTCGAGAGCGGAAGGCGAATGCATCGTCTTGGCGGTCACGGATCCTGTCTCAGGCCCCCAGCACCCCCGCGGCGACCGGGCGCGAACGGCTCGCGTCGCGCGGCTCCTCGAGAAGCTGGAGCGTCGCCTCGCGGGGGAAGGTCGCCTCGCCGCGGCGCAGGAGGGCGTCCAGCGTGGCGCGCACCTCCGGGAACTCCGCGTCCGGCGGGAAGCAGACGTCCGCGCCGGCGCCGAGAAGCTCCACGCGGCGGCGGGCGTCGGCCGCGTCCACCACCAGCACCGGGAGCGACGCGGCAAGCCCGCGCACCTCGCGGATCAGCGCGGCGGCATCGCCGTCCGGGATGTCGGCGCCCACCACCAGAGCCTGCGGGGCCCCGGCGCGCAGCCGCTCGCGCAGCGCGGCCGCGGTGCCGGCGGTCTCGGTGGCGTAGCCCTCGCCGTGCAGGCGCGCGGCCAGCTCCAGCGCGCGCAGCTCGAGGGGGTGCACCACCGCCACGCGCCCGCCCCAGCCGTAGCCGATGCCGTGGCGCTCGCGCTGCGCAAAGACGCGGCGCAGGACGCTCACCACCAGCGGGTCGAAGGCGCTGCCGGCCTGCCGCTGCAGCTCGTCCACCACCGCCGCCGCGCCGGAGCGGCCCTCGCCCAGCAGCGCCGCCGCCGCGCGGGCCACCGCCAGCACCCGCGCCGGAAACGGGATCTGCTCCTCGCGGAGCCCGGCCGGGAGCCCGCCGCCGTCCCACCGCTCGTACTGGTGCGCCAGCGCCTCGCGCGCGGCCTCGGGGAGCGACACGCCCGACAGGAGCTGCAGCGTGACGGCCAGGTTGCGCCCCGGCTCGCCGCTGGAGCCGCCCAGGTCGCCCAGCAGCGCCGCCAGCCCGAGCGCTTCCTGCTGCGGCGCGCCCAGCCCCAGCTCGCGTCCCAGCGCCTGCACCAGCAGGCGGCGCAGGCTGCTCTCGGCGCGCATCACCGGCCCGTCGCGCTCCAGCAGCCGCACGAGCACTTCGGCCAGCGCGGCGGTGGACGAGCCCCCGGCGTCCTGCGCGGGAGCCGCGTCCGGCGCGGACGCGGTCGCGGGCGGGGTGCTCACGGGAACGGCTTCATCGTCGGCCATTTCGGGGGCCGAGACGGCGCGCTGAGCGGGCTTGGGCATGATGTTCCTCGCAATACGTGTCAGGAGGGTGTGCCTTGGACAACGGTCGGCCGGGTGGCCAGCGGCGGGCAAAGCGTCGCGGAACCTCTCGCCTGCCGTGAGGCGGCGTGAGGCTGGCCCGCGACTCCAAAGCAAAAAGCTTGCCCCCAAAAAAGCCTGTTTCCAGGGCTGGCGCAAGTGTAATGTTACGTTTCATGTAACAGTACGTGCTAGTCGCGGCGCCTTCCCGGCCACGCGCGCCGAAGCGCGCTCGCGGCCAGGAGCCACGCGACGCCGCCGATGGCCATCAGCAGCACGATCCCCGCCGGCACCATCAGCGCCGCGAACGCCACCGAAAACACCGTCGTTCCGGTCTTCGCGAGCGGCGGCGCGTCCTCCCTCAGCTTGACCGAACGCGCTGTATCCGCCCTTCCCGCCGTGCCGGGTACGACGCCCGACTCCGCGTTCGGATAGGACTCCGCCGTTTCACCCTCGGGCGAACGCGACGGAGCCGGCCGGGGAGCGATCTCCGGAGCACCGCTCAGCGGCGAGTCCGCGGGCTCAGCCGCCACGCGCGTAGTCATCGCGGCCGTGCCAGCCGAGTCCGCCGCGTTGGGCGTGCGCGCCAGCGGATCCGACGCGCTGGCCGCGCGCGACGACGTATCTGGCGCAGCCGTCGCCACGCGAGGTGCCGGGGCGCGGAGCGTAGTATCCCTGCGAGTTGCACGACTCGGAGGCACGGCGCGAGACGTGGAGGCTATCGGTGTGTCGCCGAGAGTCGTCCAGGTCGGCGGACTCGTTTTCCGGCGCGTGGCCGGCGATGTCGTTTCGCGGCGTGGCTTTGTGGCTTGCGCAACAGTAATGCGCCGAGGCGCCGGGGCTTCCGATGATGCCTCGCGGCGAGCAGTCGGCGCACGCGTGTCGCGGCGAGGTGTGATTCGCGGCGCGCTGTCGCGGCGCGCTTCCCGGGCGCGCGCAGCTGTCTCGCGGCGCGCAGTCGGCGAGGATGTCTCGCGGCGAGGAGCGGCGGGTCGAGCCGCGGTGTCGCGCCGAGCCACCTGCGTCGAGGACCTGCGCTCGCGGCGAGGGGTCGATGCGGCGGTGTCGCGCACGCGTGCCGAGCTCGGACGCGACGTCTCCCGACGCGTCGCTTCCGCGGTGTCGCGCCGGCGTGGCGGCGTGGTTGGTGAGGTTTCCGATCGCGCGGGCGGCGAGGGCTCCTCGCGTGGCGATGGATCGGTCGCCAGGCGAGAGGTTTCCGGTTCCGCGGCGCGGGTGCGCGGGCGGGAGGCGCGTGGGGGTACCAGCCCCGTCAGGCGAACGGGCGGCGGCTCGATGCGGCCAACCTCCGCGTCGCGGACCCTCACCGCCGACAGCGTTCCCGCGGGGTACTCCTGCACGGCGACGGCGAACTCGCGCGGCCGGAGCCACACGCAGCGCGAGCCGCCGGCCACGGTGCCGGCGGCGCCCCACAGCTCCGCGTCGAAGCGGACGGCCACGGGGTACGGGTTGGTGTTCTCGACGACGAGGTGCCCGGCGGAGGGGGTGCGGTTCGTATCCAGCCAGGCGTGAAACACCACGCCGGAGCGCGTCGCGGCGGGGATGTACTTCACCAGGGCGGGGGCGGACGGGGAGGATGTTGCGAGCGACCCCTGGCACGTGGCCTGCGCTTCCGCCACCTTGCCCGTCGCCAGCGCGCACACGCCCGCCAGGAGCGCCGCGGCGACGCTCCCGTTGCGGACTGGCGGCCGTGCCCGCACGGGCCTTCCCGCGCGGGCATCGGACCGTGTCCATCCGGCCCCAACGATGAAATCCCGATTCGTGCAGAATCCCACGATGTATGCCACGGCCCTCATGCTCGGTATTGGGGGCTGGCTCGTGTTCACGTCACCGGACGGGAGCGCTGGACGATCGGGCGACGCACATCCCGCGCCCCAGCCCGCGCGTGCGGCCCCCCCCCTGCCCCCCCCGGGGCTGGACACGCTCCCCGGCGAGCGGGCGAACTTCATGCTGGCCGCCCAGAGCGCCTGGGTGTACGTGGAGCGCGAGTACCAGCCGGCCACGGGCTTCGTAAACTCGGTCGTCGCGTACCCGTACGCAACGATTTGGGACATCGCGAGCGGTCTGGCGGCGCTGTACTGCGGCAACCGGCTGGGGCTGCTGGAGGACGACGAGTACGACCGCCGCATGCGCCTGGCCCTCCACACGCTGGGACGGCTGCGGCTGTTCGACGGCATCGCGTTCAGCAAGAACTACTCGACGCGCACGGGCGTCATCGCCGGGCGCGACGACCGCGACTGGAGGGCGGGCGAGCGCGGCACGGGGTGGTCCGCCACGGATATCGGGCGGATGCTGATCTGGCTGCACGTCATCCGCACCAACCAGCCGAAGTACGCGCCCAAGATCGACTCCATCGTGGCGCGGCTGGACATGACCAAGCTGGTGAAGGACGGCTACCTGTGGGGCTCCACCCTCACCCCGGCGGGCCGCGAGCTGAGGTACGTGGAGGGGCGCATCCCCTACGAGCAGTACGCGGCGGCGGGCTACGCGGCGTGGGGCTACCGCGCGGAGCAGGCGCTGAACCCCGCCCTGAACGCCATCCCCATCACCGTGCTGGGCGTGCCCCTGGTGGCGGACCGGCGCGGCCAGGACCACCTCACCAGCGAGCCCTTCGTCCTTCACGGCCTGGAGGTGGGATGGTCGCCGGCGCTGCGCGACCTGTCGATGCGGATGCTGGAGGTGCAGCGCGAGCGCTTCAGGCGGACGAAGAAGGTGACGATGGTGAGCGAGGACGCCATCCCCCGGCCGCCGTACTACTTCTACTACTACAACGTGAACCTGCAGGGGAAGACGTTCGTGGTGAGCGCGCAGGGCGCCAGCAACGC
Source organism: Longimicrobium sp. (assembly GCA_036387335.1). NCBI lineage: Bacteria > Pseudomonadati > Gemmatimonadota > Longimicrobiia > Longimicrobiales > Longimicrobiaceae > Longimicrobium > Longimicrobium sp. The sequence goes on along the minus strand of DASVTZ010000127.1, from coordinate 14,035 downwards.
GTCGGGCACGCGGCCCTGGGTGAGCGCCAAGGCGGCCTGGGGATGGCACGCGCTCCTTCCCAGCGACTACACGCGCATCGCCCTGCGCACCGTGGCCGATGCGCGGCGCACGACCGGGTGGAGCTCGGGAGTCTACGAGGCGAACGGGCACTCCACCGGCGGCGAGAACGTGAACACGGCCGCCGTGATCCTGGAGGCGGCGCTCTACCGCATGACCGGCCGCCCGCTCGCCGCGCCACCGCCGCGGACCGCCCGCTAGACCCCAACTGCATGTCTCACGCAGAGGCGCAGAGACGCAGGAGAGGGAGGCTTCGCGAACACAAAGCTTTCGCAAAACCCTGGGATGAATTAAATGGTTGGGGAGAGAGCCGGATCTCTGCGCCCCCTCTCTGCGTCTCCGCGTCTCCGCGTGAGGCCCGCTGTTCCACCCTGGAAACCAACGGAGACCATGAGCATCAGGCGAATCGCGGTGCTGGCCTGCATCCTTTCCACGGCGGGTTGCGCGACCGTCGGCCGGCGCCCCGCGCCTAAGTCGGTGTCGGGGACGGTGGCGCACGGAGAGTTCGTGAACGTCCCGTCCGGCACCGTGAACGACTGGAGCCTCCTGGTGTCGCCGATGCGGATGGGCGTGGAGGAGCCGCGCTCCGAGAACGACAACCGCCTCCTCGCCATCCGCGTGTTCGCCACCGTCGCCACCGACACCTCGTGGCAGGTGACCGCGCAGTACCGATTCGGCTACGCGCTCACCAACGGCTCGGTGTTCTGGGTCCCCGGCTCCGCCAACTTCCTCCTCGTGCCGCGCTGACGCACTCTGACCGACTTCCGTTCCGGCTTTGCCACAAGCTGCATGATGTGTAGAAAAGAAGCGCCCCGCCGAGAGCATCTCTCGGCGGGGCGCTTTCGCGTGCGGTCCGTGCTCAGCGCGAGGCGAGCATGTTCGCGTTGCGGGAGGCGGGGGCCTCGTTGTAGGCCATCGCGACCCCGTTGTCGCGCATCGCGTCGCGGAAGGCGGCGAGCGACGCGGCGCTGGAGTTCACGCGCCAGTCCGTCTCCTTGTCCATGTTGAACCAGACGGCGCCCACCACGTTGGGGTGCGAGCGGAGCGTGGCGTAGGCGTCGCGGATCCAGCGGGCCTTGGCGTCGCCGCTCCCCTCGTCCGACGCGAACTCGCCGATCAGGATCGGCTTCCCCGGGTAGCGCTTGGCCAGGTCGGAGAGCATGTGGTCGGCCGAGGCGCCGTCGAACATGGCGGCGGGAGCCAGCCAGTCGCCGCCCCAGATCTTGGGCGCGTTGAAGCCGTGCGCGCCCACGTAGTCCACGTAGTCGCCGCCCGGGTAGTAGTTGCCGTACCAGTTCCAGTGCGACTCGCCGGTAGCGCGGTTGGTGAGCGGGTTGCCCACGTTCGGGTTGAACACCCAGCGCACGTTGGTGGCGCCCTCGCGGCGGAAGATGTCCACGATGCGGCGCCAGGCCTGCGCGTAGCGCGCCGGGGCGTTCTGGTCGGCCCCGTTGGCGGCGCCCTGCCAAGCGTAGTCCCAGTTGCCGTTCATCTCCCACGCCGGCTCCACCAGCACCACCGAGCCCAGCGAGGCGATCTGGCGGGCGACGCGCACCAGCTCCGCGTCCGCCTTGCCGGCGATGATCGGCTCGAGCACACCGGTGCGCGGTCCGCCGGCCCAGCGCACGTCGAGCGCAAGGTAGCTGGTGGCGCCGGTGGAGACGACCTCGCGCACCAGCTTGCCGCACCAGCCCGTGGCGGAGAAGTCGCACGACAGGTCGTGGAACGTCTTCACCAGCGCGGGCTGCTTTCCAGTGAGCTTGCCGAAGTCGCGGATGGCGCCGGCGATGTTCTCGGGCGTGCTGAGCGCGTCGCCCAGGTACGCGCCGCCGAAGAACGGGCGGTTGGACGGGTCGGCGATCATGGGGGACGGCGCCGGCTCCGTCTCGGACGGCGTGGAGCCGGTGGGGGAGTCGCCGCAGGCGGAGATCGCGAGGATCACGAGGGGCAGGAACAGCGCGGCTGGACCGCGGCGTACGGTGCGCGTGGATCGCATGGCACATCACCCTCTTCGGCGGCCCGACTGGCATGGCGGGCGTGTGGCCCGCTGTAGCCTCGTAGCTTTGCGTCCCCGTCTTTCGGCGGGTTTGCCGTTCTCGGTGGGAGCCCGGGATGTCCGGGCGAGGAACCGGGCGGCTTACCGCCCGCCCTCTCCATTCGCACGGCGCGTTCCGGCGCCGTGCGGAATGCCAACTGGCTGTTCCTCAATTACTTACGGATGCAGTGCCCGGTGGGGATGCGGCCGCGGGTGCCGTGTTTTGCGGTGGAAGCTGAATTTTGCAACAGCAACGAAACAGCAATCTGCAGTTTTGTTGTTCAGGCCGTGGCTTCGCGGCGGCGGAGGAGCGCGTCGAGGGTGGCGCGCACCTCGGGGAACTCGGCGTCCGCGGGGAAGCAGACGTCCGCGCCGGCGCCCAGGAGCTCCACGCGGCGGCGGGCGTCGGTGGCGTCGACCACGAGCACCGGGAGCGAGCCGCCCACCGCGCGCACCTCGCGAACCAGCCCGGCCGCATCCGCGTCCGGAAGGTCGGCGCCCAGCAGCAGCGCCTGGGGTGAGCCGGTCCGCAGCAGCTCGCGAAGGCCCGCGGCGCTGCTGGCGGTCTCGGCCGCGTAGCCCTCGCCGTGCAGGCGCGCGGCCAGCTCCAGCGCGCGCAGCTCGTGCGGGTGCACGACGGCCACGCGCCCGCCCCAGCCGTAGCCGATGCCGTGGCGCTCCCGCTGCGCGAAGACGCGGCGCAGCACGCTCACCACCAGCGGATCGAAGGCGCTGCCCGCCTGGCGCTGGAGGTCGTCCACCACCTGCCCGGCGCCGGGGCGTCGCTCGGAGAGCAGCGCCGCCGCCGCCCGCGCGACGGAGAGGATGCGCGCCGGGAAGGGGATTCGCTCCTCCCGCAGCCCCGCCGGGAAGCCGGCGCCGTCCCACCGCTCGCACTGGTGCGCGAGCGCCTGCCGGGCCGTCTCGGGGAGCGTGACGCCGGAAAGGAGCTGCAGCGTGACCGCGAGCTGCCGCCCCGCATCCGCCTCGCCGCCACCGCGCAGCTCGCCGAGGGCGCTGAGGAGCGCCGCCAGCGCGAGCGCGTCCTGCTGCGCGGGCGGAAGGCCGAGCTCCCGCGCCAGTGCCAGCGCCAGCAGGCGGCGCAGGCTGCTCTCGGCGTGCATCACCCCGCCCTGCTGCTCCAGCACGCGCACCAGCACCTCCGCCAGCCCCGCGGCGCCGGCACCCATCTCCGCCTCTGCCGCGGCCTGCGGCGCGCCGTACATCTCGGCGCGGATCTGGGCCAGCGGGTCGGCAGGCGGGGGCGCGGGGCGCGCCGTGTACGCGAGCTTGGCGAGCTCGTCGAAGCGCACCGGTCCCGCGGGCTCCTCGTCGAATGCCTCCGCCTCCGGCTCGGTCAACGGCTCGGCGGGGATGGGCTCGTTCTGCGCCTGGGCCTCCACGAAGCGGGTGATGTCTTCATCCGCGTCGTCGAAGATGGAGGCGACGGGCTCGTTCTGCGCCTGGGCCTCCACGAAGCGGGTGATGTCTTCGTCCGCGCCGTCGAAGATGGAGGCGACGGGCGCGTCGGCCTCGTCCTCTGCTTCCTCCGCCGACGCATCCTCGTCCACCTCGATCACCGCCGGTTCGTCCACTTCCTCCTCGTCCGGGAGGGACGCCTCCGGGGCGGCGTCATATGCGACCGGAGCCTCCTCGGCGGCGGGCTCTTCCACCACCTCGGGATTGTCCGTGGATGCGGCCCAGCGCTCCGCAACGTACGCGGAGGGCGCGAGCGCGGCGGCGTCGATTCCATCGAGAACGCCTTCGAACGGCTCGGCTTCCTGCTCCTCCGCCGCGGCCGGCTCCGGCTCGGCGGCGAGCGGCGCGGGGTCGGCGTCCAGCTCCGAGGGGTCGGCGACCTGGACGGGCTCGGCGGCGGGGACGGGCTCCGGCGGCGCGTACGCGGCAAACGTTTCCGGAAGCTCTTCCCGCGGTGGCACATACGCCACCTCCGCGGGTACTGGGTCCGGCGCGGCGGGAGGCGCCTCGAAGACGGTCTCCTCCCTGGCGCGCGGGGGTGCGGCGGGCTCGGGCTGCGGCTCGTCCACGCGGCCGCCGGTGACGGTGCGCACGAGCCACGAAAAACGGCTCTTCAGCGGGGCGGATGCGGGCTCCGGCTCCGGTTCGCGCACGGGCTCCGGAGGCGGAGTGGGCGCGATGGGATCGGGCTGGCGCATGCGCCACGCGGGCGTGGGCTCGGGCTCGGGGGTGGGCGCGGGCGGCTCGGCCGGGCGCGTGCGCCACGCGGGCACCGGATCGGGCTCGCGCGGCGCCTCCGGCTCGGGGGCGCGCGGCGCGGGAGGATCGACGCGGCGCAGGCGCCAGGCCGGTACCGGCTCGGGCGGGGCCGGCGCGGGCTCCTCGGCGATGGCGGGCTCGGCATCCTCGTCGTCGTCGAAGGAGGAGGCCACGATCTCGGACTCGCCGTCCTCCGGGTCGCCGTTCTCCAGGCGCACCACGCGGCGGTAGAGCTGCATCGCCTCCACGCGGCGCCCGGCGGCCTCCGCGATGTCGCCCAGGGCACGCAGGGCGACGATGTTCTCGGGGTCCAGCCGCACCACGTCGCGCCACACGGCGGCCGCGCGCTCGTCCTCGCCCTGGTCGGCCAGGACGCGGGCCAGCACCACCAGGCCACTGGGGTAGTCGCCGTGCCGCCGCAGCCCCTCGGTGAGCACCTGCTGCGCCTGCTTGAGCTCGCCCGCCTTGCGGTGCGCCTCGGCCAGGTGCACGAAGACGCGGCTTCCGGGGTTGCGCGCGTATTCTTCTTTGAGCTTGCGGAGCTGGCTTCGGGAGGTGTCGGCCATGTTGGCTTCGAGGAGTTGGATGCAGAGGCGCCGGACGCGCGGAGGCACCGGTCCCCACACAATCGGGCCGGAGCGCGGGTCCTGCAAGGTCTGCGGCGGCGGCGGCCCCACCGGCCGGAGCGCACATCGTGGGCCAATCGCCCCGGCGGCGCGGCGTTTTTCGTTACACCTCGGCCGCCGCTACCCTGGTCCGCAGATTGCAGGAAACGGTGTTCAGCAAGGCAACCGAATGGCGTCCGCTCCAGATGCCGCCTGGCATCTGCCGGTGTCGATACCAATCCAAATACAGAGTCCAATGACCGAAGCGATCGCCCGCGCAGCCCGGCTGGCCGCAGTCGTGCTCGCCATCGTGTGCGCGCTCCCCGGCGCCGTGCAGGCGCAGCCGGGCTCGGTCGACCCGCTGCGCCCCGGGGACCTGATCCGCTTGAAGATCTGGCGCGAGCCGGACCTCTCCGGCGAGTTCCGGGTGGACGACGAGGGTGTGGCGGTACTGCCCCGCCTGGGACCTACACAGGTCGGCGGGCAGGCGCCCGCGGCGCTCACCGCCCGTCTGGTGGCGGCGTACGCGGACTTCCTCCAGCACCGTTCCATCGAGGTGGTGCTCCTCCGCCGCATCCAGGTCCTGGGCGCGGTGCGGAATCCGGGGATCTACTCGGTGGAGCCCGCCATGACCGTTTCAGATGCCCTGGCGCTGGCCGGCGGCACCACGTCGGAAGGGAACCCCAAGCGGATCGACCTGATCCGCGGCGGGCGGCGCCTTCCGGTGGCGCTCTCGGCCGAAACGCGCCTGGCCGCAACCTCCATCCGCTCCGGCGACCAGCTTTTCGTGCCGGAGCGGGGCTGGCTCACCCGCAACACCGGGATCGTGACGGCCGTGATCACCGGCACGGTGAGCCTGCTGATCGCGCTACTCCGCTGAGGCATCCATGAACGAACAACTCGCCCTTCCGGGCTCCACGGCGCCGGTCGCCCCCGCGGCGGCCCACGGCAGCGTGCCCCGCACCCTGTGGGGCGCGCTGCGCCGGCACCGCTGGCTGATCCTCGCCTGCATGGTCGCGGGGCTGGGCGCCGGCTACGTGCTGGTGCGGCGCATCGAGCCGTCGTACCGGGCGCAGACCTCGCTGGAGGTGCGCGCCCCCCGCCCGGGGCTGCAGACGGCGACCACCACCGCGGTGGTGGAAGACGACAACATCGCCACCGACATCCGGGTGCTGCAGAGCCGCACGCTGGCCGAGGCGGTGGTGGACTCGCTGCGGCTGCAGGTGACGGTGGCCAAGCCCGGCGGCGCGCGGCGCTCCTCGCTCCTGGCAGACATGGAGGTGGGGCCCGACGTGCAGCCCGCCCGCTACCGCTTCGAGCGGCGGGAGGACCAGAGCTTTGAAGTCACCGACGCGGAGAGCGGCGCCGGCCTGGGCACCTTTGCGCCGGGCGCCGAGGTGAGGATCCCCGAGGGGCGGCTGGTGCTGGCGCGGACCGCGGCGCGCACCCCCGAGTTCGAGGTGTCCATCGACTCGCGCCAGGGCGCCGCCGCCTCGCTGATCGGCGCCACCGACGTGACGCAGCCGGACCGCAACGCCAGCGTGGTGGACATCCGCTACGAGGGGAGCGACCCCGAGCTGGTGCGCGACGTTCCCAACGTGCTGGCCGCCAACTTCATCGCCATGCGGCGCGAGGTGCACAGCACCGAGGCGCGCACCACCGCCAACTTCCTGCGCGGGCAGCTGGGCACCATCAAGGGGCAGCTCACCGAGGCGGAGAACAAGCTCCAGTCCTTCCGCGAGGCGAACCAGGTGGTGGACCTGCCGGTGGAGGCGAGCACGCAGGTGGCGCGGCAGGCACAGATGCAGGCGGAGCGCGGGATGCTGGAGGCGGAGCGGGCCTCGCTGGGCAACCTCATCAACCAGGCGCGCACCCGGGTGCGCACCCCCGGCCAGCCTTCCCCCTTCCGCGAGCTGGTGGGCCACCCTTCCCTGCTGCGCAACGAGGCGGCGTCGGAGATGCTCCGCTCGCTGACGGCGCTGGAGAGCCAGCGCGCGGAGCTGCTGACGCGGCGCAAGGAGCACGACCCGGACGTGGTGGCGCTCACGCAGCGCGCCCAGGCCCTGGAGTCGCAGCTCACCTCGCTGGTGACGACATACCAGCGGGGGCTCGCCAACCAGGTTTCGTCCATCGACAACACGCTGGGCACCTTTTCGCGGCGGATGGACCAGATCCCGGGGAAGCAGCTGGAGTTCGCGCGGCTCTCGCGGCAGACGCGGGTGCTGGAGGAGACGTACGGGCTGCTGCAGACGCGCCTCAAGGAGGCGGAGATCACGCAGGCGGTGCAGGACCCGCGCGTCCGGGTGGTGGAAGCGGCGGAGCTCCCCATGAAGCCGGTCGGCTCGCAGAAGGGGCTCCTGCTGGGGCTCACCGGCGTCGCCGGGCTGCTGCTGGGGGTGGGCGCGGGGATGGTGCGCGAGTACCGCGACGGCACCGTGCACAGCCGCGACGACGTGCAGGCCGCCACCGGCTACCCCGTGCTCGGCTGGGTGCCGCGCATCACGGAGCTCAAGGAAGCGGAGAAGCGCCCCGGCGCGCTGACCTCGGCCAGGCGGATGCTGACTCCCGGCGGCGGCGGCACCGCGCTCGTCCCCTCGGGCGGGCTCCCGATGCTGCCGGGGACCGCCGCCGGCCCCTCGCCCGCGGCCGACGCCTACGAGTGGCTGCACCGCAACCTGCAGTTCGCCGAGCCGGACGCGGAGGTCAAGACGCTGGTGGTGAGCAGCCCCCTGCCCGGCGACGGCAAGAGCACCAGCGCGGCGGGGCTGGCGGTCACGCTGGCCCGGCGCGGGCTCAAGGTGCTGCTGATCGACGCGGACCTCCGCCGCGGCACGCTCAGCACCCGCATAGGGCCGCGGAAGCGCGGGCTGAGTGACCTTTTGGCCGGCAACGCGTCTTTCCAGCAGGTGCTGCGAACCGTGGACGTTGGGAATGGCAACGCTTTGCATTACATTCCTACCGGCGTCCTACCCGCGGACTGCACCCGGCTGCTCGGCTCGGCCCGCGCGCAGGCCCTCATGGAGTGGCTGCGGCAGAAGTACTACCTGGTGATCCTGGACACGCCTCCCATCAACGTCTTCGCGGACACCGCCGTGCTGGGCGGCTACGTGGACGCGGTGATGCTGGTGGCGCGGGCCGGGGTGACGCCCTTCGACGCCCTGGTGGAGTGCGCGGAGCAGTGCCGCCGGGCCCGGCTGCCGGTGCTGGGCACGCTGCTCAACGACATCGACCCCGACCGCGACCGCGAGTACGACGCCGCCTACAAGTGGCAGTCCTACGCCCAGAGCTACTACACGGCGCCGCAGGCGTAGCGGAAGTGGGAAAAGCGTGTAAGGTGAACGCGCCAAAGGGGATCGGCACATAATGTTACAGGGAAACACCAGCGGCAGATGGTACGGAATTCGCTTAGTCCCATAGCAAGGACGGACGCCGGAGAGGAACCCGGTAGTAACAGCCTGAGCGTCATCCGGCGCTTCGGTCCGCACCCGAGAAGAGCACACCCGCCGCGAGGCGGGGCCGCAGAGCCAGGGGTCTCGCAGGTGCAGCAGCCTGCCGAGATGGCCCAGCCGCCGAAGGTGAGCGTGATGAGCACTCCAGTACTGAAAAGCCCCTTTCTTCGAGCGTTCCCCGGCGTCGGGCTCTTTCCGACGCCCAGGGCCGCCGAGCCCACCGCACCGGCGGCGGGCATCGCCGCGGCGAACCCGCCCGAGCGCAACGCGTTCACCCCGGAGCTCGGGGGAACGCTGGACACCTTCGCGGCGCTCGCGGTGCTGTTCGCGGTGTGGGCCTTCGCCAACCTCCAGCGGCTGCCGGCGGGGGTCGATGCCTTCCTCGCGCAGCAGGTGAGCGTCAAGAGCGCGGTCATGGTGGGCGGCTTCGCCCTCCTCTGGCCGCGCATCCTGTCGCTCGCCGGCCTGTACGAGCCGGGGCCCTTCCGCCGCCGCGAAGACATCCTGCGCGTGCTGGCCGCGTGCACGGTGGGCGCGGCGCTGGCCTTCGCCTTCCCGCTGATGGCGCTGAGCCCGGCGCTGCGCGTGCAGACGGCGCTCTTCTTCTGGGCCGGCTCGGTGGGCGCCACGCTGGCGATCCGCGCGCCCTTCTGGACGCTGGTGGGCACCGCCCGCACCCGCACGGTGCGCCGGGTGATCGTGCTGGGGAGCGGACCGCGCGCGCTGCGGGTGGCGCAGGAGATCCGCGCCAGCGGCGACGGGGTGGAGCTGCTGGGCTTCGTGGACTCCAACGACCACCACCTGTCCGAGAGCCTGGACGCGCCCAAGCTGGGGTCGCTGGAGGAGCTGGAAGAGATCCTGATGCACCAGGTGGTGGACGAGGTGCTGATCGCCCTCCCCATCAAGTCGTGCTACGAAGAGATCCAGCACGCCATCGGCGTGTGCGAGCGCACCGGCACCGAGTCCAAGTACCTGGCCGACGTCTTCCAGGTGGCGGTGGCACGCCCCCGCCTGGAGCACGGAGACCGGCTGTCGGTGGTGGCGATGAAGGTGTTCCACGACGACTACCGGCAGCAGATGAAGCGCGCGGCCGACTTCGTGTGCGCCGCCATCGGCCTGGTGCTGCTGGCGCCGGTGATGCTGGCCATCGCCATCGCCATCAAGATGGACAGCCCGGGGCCGATCTTCTTTGCGCAGGAGCGCTACGGCCGCAACAAGCGCCGCTTCAAGATGTGGAAGTTCCGCACGATGGTGCCCAACGCGGAAGTCCTGCAGAAGCTGCTGGAGTCGCAGAACGAGGCGATCGGGCCGGCGTTCAAGATCCGCAACGACCCGCGGGTGACGGCGGTGGGGCGCTTCCTGCGCAAGACCTCGATGGACGAGCTTCCGCAGCTCATCAACGTGCTGCGCGGCGACATGTCGCTGGTGGGCCCGCGCCCCATGGCCGTGCGCGACGTGCAGCTCTTCGACCAGGCGTGGTTCATGCGCCGGTTCAGCGCCCCCCCGGGGATGACGGGGCTGTGGCAGGTGAGCGGGCGCAGCAACCTGGGCTTCGACGACTGGGTCACGCTGGACCTGAAGTACATCGACGAGTGGTCGCTCGCGCTGGACATGAAGATTCTGGCGAAGACGATTCCCACCGTGCTGCGCGGGGTGGGGGCGAGCTAGCCCCCACCGCCACCCCCCTATGATCCAGACCGACAGGAGCGCGCCCCAGGAGTCCGGCGAGGCGCGGCCGCCGCACGGAAGCGAGGGAACCCCTCCCGGCGGGCTGGCGCAGCGCACCATGTCGGCCGCGCGCTGGAAGTTCGCCTCGGCCGTGTGCCAGGGGATCTTTCAGTTCGCGGTGGGCGTGCTCCTGGCGCGGCTCCTTCCGCCGGACGACTTCGGCGTGGTGGCGCTCGCCATGGTGGTGGTGGGGTTCGCGGCGCTCGTGGGAGACCTGGGGCTCGGGCCCGCCGTGGTCCAGAGCCGCACCCTCACTCCCCTGCACCTCCGCACCGCCTTCACCGCGTCGCTCCTCCTGGGGGCGGCGCTCACGCTGGTCCTGCTCGCCCTCGCGCCGCTCTCGGCCTCGCTGCTGCGCAGCCCCGAGCTGCCGGGGGTGCTTCGCCTTCAGTCCGCCGCGTTCGTGTGCGGGGCGCTGGGAGTTACGGCGCGCGCCGTCCTGCAGCGCAGGCTGGACTTCCGCCGCCTCTTCGTGGTGGAGCTGGCGAGCTACACCGTGGGGTACGCGGGGGTGGCGGCCGGGATGGCGCTGATGGGCTACGGCGTGTGGAGCCTGGCGTGGGGCGCGCTGGTGCAGTCGCTGCTGGGCAGCGCGATCGCCCTGGCGATGGTGCGCCACTCCGTGCGCCCCCGCCTGTCGAGCGTGGAGCTGCGCCAGCTCTTCGCCTTCGGGGCGGGGGTGAGCCTCAACAACGTGATCAACTACGTCGCGCGCAACGGCGACAACCTGATCGTGGGCCGCTGGCTCGGCGCCACGGCGCTGGGGCTGTACGGCCGCGCCTACAACCTGATGATGCTTCCGCTCACCTACCTGGGGGCGGTGGGGTACAGCGTGATGTTCCCCGCCATGGCCGCCATGCAGGACGACCGGGAGCGGCTGGGGCGAGCGTACCTCATCAGCGTGCAGGTGACGGCGTTCCTGACGGCTCCCATCATGGCCGGGATGATCGTGGCGGCCCCGCACATGGTGCGCGCGCTGTACGGCGGCCGCTGGGCGGCGATGGTCCTTCCGCTGCAGGTGCTGTGCGCCGCCGGCTTCTTTCGCGCCGTGTACCACCTGGCCGGCGCCTTCACGCACGCATCGGGCAAGGTGTACTCGGAGACGGCGCGGCAGGTGGTGTACGCGGCGTGCGTGGTGATTGGGGGTGCCATCGGCACGCGGTGGGGGATCCTGGGGGTGGCGGTGGGCGTGAGCCTGGCCATCGTGCAGATGTACCTGGCGATGGCCTCGCTGGTGCTGGGGCTGGCCGGGCTGCGCTGGGCCGACTTCGTGGTGGCCCAGCTCCCGGGCGTGGTGCTGTCGCTGCTGGTGGGCGGCGCGGCGCTGGTGGCGCGGCTGGCGCTGGAGCGGCTGGGGCTGGGGAGCGGGGCCATCTTCCTGGGCATCCTGGCGGCGTGCGCCCTCACCGTGCCGGCGGGGGTCTACCTCCTTCCGCGGCGCGTGCGGCCCGTGGCGCTCTTTGCGCGGCTCACCCCCGCGCTGGGCCGCCTACCGGCTCCCCTTCCCCGCTGGATGGGAACGATCCTTCGGCTGACGCCGGGGTGAGCGTCGGGGTGCCGTGTCTTACCCTGCGTGACACCTTGATCCTTTCGCGATCGCACAGAACATCGGTCGGGACGGCATGAGCAACGAAACGTTACAGGTCCTGGTGAGCGTGGTGACCGCGTGCCACAACGCGGAGCCGTTCGTGGCGGAGACCATCGAGTCGGTGCTGGCGCAGACGCACCCGGCCGTGGAGCACGTCCTGGTGGACGACGCCTCCACCGACGGGAGCTGGGAGGTGATCGAGCGCTACGCCGCCGCGCACCCGCACCGCGTGCGCGCGCTGCGCCTGGACGCGAACCGGGGAGGGTGTTTCGCCCGCAACCGCGGCGCCGAGCAGGCGCGCGGGGGGTTCCTCATGTTCCTGGACGCCGACGACCTGATCGCCCCCGACACTCTCGCCGCGCTGGCCGATTCCGTGCGCGACGTGCCGCTGGGGATCGCCGTGTGCGCCTGGAAGAACCTGGAGCAGCGGGACGGCCGCTGGGTGGAGAGCGGCGGCGGGGTGCCGGAGCCCGGGACCGACCACCTCTGGTCGTGGCTCGACGGCAAGGGTGCCGCCACCTGCTCCGTCCTCTGGCGGCGCGACGCGTACGACCTCACGGGGGGGTGGGACGAGGCGCTCGCGTACGACCAGGACAGCGACGTCACCCACCGCGCGCTGGCGCTGGGCGCCAGGGTGGTGCGCGCGCGGGGCGGGATGGGCTTCTACCGCCGGCACGGGCAGGCGCGCGCCTCGGTGAGCACCACCGTCTCCGCCCGCAAGCTGGCGTCGTGGATGAAGGTGAACGAGAACCTGGAAGAGCTGCTCACCCGGCAGGGGCGGCTGGACCAGTACGCCGAGAAGCTGGGCATGGGGTACCAGGCGGTGGCCCTTCTCGGCTTCCAGCAGGGCTTCAACGACGTGGCGCGCGAGTGCCTGCGCCGGGCCGATGCGTACGGGGTCAGGACCCCCGGCTCCGGAAAGCGGCTGGGGCGCATGCTGGAGCGGATGATCGGGCTGGAGCACAAGGAGCGGGTGATTCAGTGGCTCGCCCGCCGCGGGATCGCCACCCGCGACCGCCGCGAGGCGCTGGCGGCGCAGGAAGCGCTGCGGGCGGACCGCCCGGCGGCGTGACGGCGGGCGTGGAGCTCGCCCGGCGGGTGGCCGCCGCGGCCCTGTGGCGCGTGGGCTCGCTGCGGGTGTACCAGCCGCTGCTGCGGAAGCCGGTGGTGGGGTTGTGCTACCACGTGGTCACCGACCGGGTTCCGCCCCACGTGGTGCACCTGGACCGCTTCAAGACGCCCGCGGAGTTCGAGCGCGACCTGGTGTGGCTCAAGCGCAACCGGCGCCTCGTCTCCTTTCCGGAGGCGCTGGCGGAGTACGAGTCCGGACGCGCACGCGCCACACCCCCGGTGCTGGTGAGCTTCGACGACGGGTACGCGGAGTGCTTTTCCGTGATCCGCCCCCTCCTGTTGGAGCACGGCATCCCCGCGGTGTTCTTCATCACGCGCGACTTCATCGACAACCGGCGGCTCTTCTACCGCAACAAGGTGTCGCTGGCCATCGAGGCGCTGAAGGAGATGGAGGCGGGGCGAAGGGAGGAGCTCGCCCGCGAGTTCACCGGCGCCCCGGCAGGGGGGCTGGTGGACTGGCTCCGCGCGCGTACCTTTTACGACGACGCGCTGCTGGACGACTTCTGCGCGCGCGCCGGTGTGGACCTGGCGGCGTACCTGGCCGAGCGCCGCCCGTTCATGACGGCGGACCAGGTGCGGCAGCTCGCGGCCGATGGCTTCACCATCGGCGGGCACACCCTGGCGCACCCGTACCTCCACGCCCTGCGCACTCCCGAAGAGGTGGAGACGCAGATCGTGGAGTCGTGCCGTTTCGCCGCGGGGTTCGGCGGAGGCGGGCGCATCCCCTTCGCCTTCCCCTTTCGCGGCGACGGGCTGGACCGCGGGCACCTGCGCCGGATCCTGGACGAGAACCCGTGGATCGGGCCGCTCTTCGACGTGCGGGGGGTGAACGACGACGCGGAGTTCATCGCCAACCGCGTGATCGCGGACACGCGACCGGCGCCGGGGGCGACCTCGTCCAACGTGCCGGATCTGCTGCGCGTGGCGTACCGCGAGGCGGTGTACTTCCGCTACTCCGCCCGCGCGGCCACGGCGCGGGAGGTGCCGGCCGTGCCGCCGGTGAGCGAGTTTCTTGCGGCCCCGTGACCGGGCGACATCTTACGGGAGTGGACGGATGACGGATGAGCGCGGGGAGCGGGAGCCGCTGGTCTCGGTGGTGACGCCGTGCTACAACGCGGCGCCGTTCGTGGCGGAGACCATCGAGTCGGTGCTGGCGCAGACGCACCCGTCGGTGGAGCAGATCGTGGTGGACGACGCCTCCAC
>DASVTZ010000126.1 GCA_036387335.1 Longimicrobium sp. | reverse complement strand
CCGCCACTGCGGGCCGTGCCCCGGGGAGAGGCGCCCCTCTCCGGAGACGGCACCGCCGCGGCGGCCCGGTTCCGGCCGGCGATGGATCACCTGCCGCGGGGGCAGGTGGGGGCGCGCGCCGCCGGGGCGCCGCCCCGTGCGAAGGCGGGCCGCGCCCGCCTTCGCCGCCCGGCGGCTACAGGTCGCAGACGCGCTCCTGGATGGTGACCGCGTCGCCCCGCACGAAGGAGGTGTACGCCTCGGCCACCGAGGCGCGGAAGCGGTCGCCGAACCCGTCGCAGTAGTTCGAGTGGATCTTGCCGTTGCGCCCCTCCGCGAGCACCGCGCACCCGCCCCCGCAGTGCATGGCGTAGCGGCACTTGCGGCAGGTGGGGTTGCTGGCCGGCGTGCGCGTGCGCCACATGCGCGTAAGCCCCTCGTTCATCTCCAGCTGCCCCCCTTCCAGCACCCGGCCGATGCGGACCTTCTCGTCGCCGGTGCGCTCCCAGCACGCGTACATGTCGCCGAACGAGTCGAAGATGTACATGGAGGTGTGCGCGCCGCAGAAGGAGGTCTTCAGGTCCGGCATGTTGGAGCGCTGGTCGAACATCCTGCGCACCCGCCCGATCAGCCCGTCGTCCGGCCGGCCGATGACGCGCATGTTGGGATACCGGGCGCGCAGCTCGTCGATCGCCTGGTCCAGCTCCCACGAGCTGAAGTAGCGGGACTGGAGCTGCGTGAGGGTGATGGACTGCTCGGCGTTGGTGATGGGCGCGGTGTAGGCGGAGAATCCGGGCCGCTCGTGCCAGCCGCGGTCCACGATGGTGTCCGCCAGCGCGGGAAGCTGGTCGACGTTCATCCGGTCGATGTTCATGCGCAGCGAGACCGCCACGCCCCGGTCCAGGCAGAGGTCCAGGTTGTGCGCGATGCGCTGGAACGACCCGCTGCCGTCGGCGTAGATGCGCCGCTTGTCGTGCTCGTCCGGCGGGCCGTCCATCGTGATCTGGATCTCCGAGATCCCTTCCGGCTCCAGGATGTCCTCGTAGGCCTCCAGCTCGGTGGCGTTGCTCACGGCCCAGAAGCGCGCCGGGCCCATCGAACGCGCCTTCACCATGATGTACTCGATCATGGGACGGTTCTCGGCCAGCAGCGGCTCGCCCCCAAAGAACCCGATGTTGCGCGTCACCTCCATTCCGGGACGGATGCCGTGCGGCTCTTCCAGCACCGGCATCGCCGCGAAGATGCGGTCCACGACCTCCGGCTTGATGGTGCGGAGGAGGTGCTTGTAGTTGGGGTCGGACCGCATGTGGTCCTGGAAGCAGTAGCTGCAGCGCAGGTTGCAGTTGTACGTGGGCATGAAGATGTACTGCGGCGCCCTGCGGGCGGCGATCTGGTGCATCTTCTTGACGGTCCGCGCCAGGTAGCCGGACTCCTCGTCCACCGTCATGGTGGTGAGGTAGCCGCGCTTCTTCAGCACCTCCAGCACGCCGTCGTCGGGAGTCACCGCGGCCTCCCTCTCCGACAGCGCGGACGGGTCCGACACCCACTCCCCGTACAGCGGCTTCTCCGGGCGCGTCGCCTCCAGGTTCAGGAGGAAGTCCGCGATCGAGCGCGACACGCGGTCGTAGGCGCCCGTGTATCCGTGAACGAGCAGCATCTCGTCCCGGTTGTCGGGAAGGGGGACGTAGATCGTGTAGCTGCTGGTGCGCATGGTCGTCCTTCCTCCTGGAAGTATGGCGGGGGGCGGTGGCGGAAGCGCGGCCTGCCCTGGCCGTCGCTGCGCCGGGGTGAGATGGGTTGGCTACGGGGACATCCTGACCCTGCCGGTCCCCGCCGTCCGGTCACTGGCGCGGGGCGATGCGGCAGGTCCGGGGCTCTCAGGCGGGCGAAGCGCTCCGCGCTCGAGAGGATCAACCGTGTAATCCGGGTATGGCGCGCGACCTGAAAGGTGCTTTGCGAGCAGCCGGAATCGTGAAACTCGCGCCGACATTGGGATCTCAGTTGACGGTTACAGGCGGATAACGGATAGAATGCGGAGGAACGAAGCTACGCCGCGGCTGCCATGCGGGCGGCGAGCATCTCCCGTATGCGCGCCACGACGCTCGCCGTGTCCACCTGGTCCCAGAGCGACTCGGCGTATTCCAGGTCCGCGGAGTCGGAGCTGAGCGGCCTGCCGAGGATCGGGCTGTCGTCCGCGCCCAGCAGGATCCCGTGGACCCCGGGGTAGTACGTGGTGCGGGCCGAGGGGTCCAGTGAGTTGAAGAGCACCACCCCCGGCACGTCGGCCGCGTCCGCCGCGTGGTACACGCAGGTGTCCACGCACAGGAAGGCGTCCACCCGCGAGATGAGGTGGGCCAGGTGCTCGAAGCGCGGGGTCAGCCCCGACAGGTCCGCGAACCTCGGATGGTCGAGCGGCAACGGCAGCGCGCTCACCACCGTCCAGTCCGTCTGCTCGAGCACCTCCGCGACCAGGGCGGCCGCGCGGTCGTCCGGAATCGACCGCAGGGGAAGCGACGCGCGATGGTGCACCAGGAGCAGGGGGAGCCCGCGCATCCTGAGCGCGGCCAGCTCCGGCTCCAGCTCCGCCGCCGCCCGGGGCCAGCCTGGAAGCGAGTTCCGCTTGCTCTCCGCGGGAACGGTGCAGGGGTCGATCGCGAACAGCTCCAGCAGGTCGTCAGGCCAGGGAAGTCCATGGCTGGCGTAGTCGACGGAGAGGTCCACGTAGGCATCGTACCGCGCGAGCAGCGACACGGGCGCCGGAAGGTGGTGCAGCGCGTCGGCGACTCCGGAGCGAAGGTAGAGCTCTTCGGTCTCCGCGGTATCCGGGTGCTGCAGGATGTCCAGATCCACCCGCCCCAGGCGCTCTTCCAGCCGGCCGCGGAACACGCGCAGCGCCGTGAGCATGACGATGGAATCGCCGAACGCGAGCCCGAACGGGTTGATCACCGCCACGCGGGCGCCACGAGGCAGAGCCGCCCGCGCGAGCTGCGCCTCCAGCGGCAGGCGCAGCTCGGGCTCCACGCGGTGGCCGAGCCGTACCGGCAGCCCTGGCCGCGACAGGACTTCCGCCTCCGCGCCGCGTGAGAGAAGCCGTACCAGCGACGGCCGCTCCGCCCTTCGCGAGTAGGCCGCCAGCTCCTGCAGAAAGGGGCGGCTGTAGCCGAAGTAAAGGCACGACGGGGTGAGCGTGCCGTCCGTGGGCGGTTCCAGCCGCAGGGTCCCTTCCGCAAGTCTTCCCTCCGCCCCGGCGGCGGGCGCCGCGGGCCGGTACGCGGCCCCGCGCCGGGCGCCCGCGACCGGCTCCACGTACAATGCGAGCGGCTCGGAGACGTAGAACAAGTACATACAGGGAAGCTGAAGCCCCGGCGGTGGGGCGGGTTGCCAGGCGTGCGCCGTAAATGGTGGGGAAACGTGCGCGGATGCGGAGAGGAGCAGCCGGTCACCGGACCGCGCGTACCCTTTTAGGCTAGTATAAAATTCTCTGCTTGCTGGTCAAGACTTTTATTTTGACCTTTCGCGACGTGGGGTTTGAGCCGTGTTCGGCAGCGTTCCTGGGCACCTCACAGCGATCTGACGCATCGGCCATCCTGATACGCAATCTGAATCCTCTTGCGGACCCGGAGCCGCTACACATATTTGGAGACACAGACGGGTGATGGAGGACGCAGGCGAGTCCGCTGCCGTTACGACAATCCAAGGCGTATTCTGACGCAGGGATGGCGGCCACTCTCTTGGGTGGTGCCTCCTCACGCGATAGACCCCCTTCCATAGACCACCGCGGAACTCCCGCGCATTCGTTCGCGCACGGAGACCGCCGCGAAGCTACCCAGGCAACCCGAGGCCACCGGAGGAGCAGATGCAGGCGGATTCGTCGACGAACTCTCCGGTGCCGGCGGTGGGTGCCCCCGCGGGCGGCGCGGCCGGGTGGTGGGACGCGTCGCGCGGCACAGTTCGCCGCGCGGCGCGCCGGCTGTGGCGGGCCCCGGGATTCACCCTCGCCATCGTCGCGTCGTTCGCGCTGGGGATCGGCGCCAACGCCACCATGTTCGGGGTCGTGGACCGCCTCCTGTTGAGCCCTCCGGCGCACGTGGAGGATGCGGGCCGGGTGCGCAGGCTGCTGGTGGACCGGCTCGTTCCCGAGACCGGCGAGCGCCAGGCGAGCGAGGTGCTGAGCTACCGTGACTACGAGGACTTCGCCGCCGCGCGCGGGCTGGCCGCGGTGGCCGTGGTCAGCTACCGCACCCTCACCTTCGGGCGGGGCGCCGATGCCAGGCAGGAAGATGCCGCCCTGGTGAGCGGCCAGTTCTTTTCCGTCCTGGGCGCGCGTGCCGCGCTGGGGCGCTTCTTCGGCCCGGCAGACGACCAGCCGGGCGCGGCGGGGGTGGCGGTGATCGACCACGGAGTCTGGCAGCGGCAGTACGGCGGCTCGCGCGACGTGATCGGCAAGACTCTGGACTTCGGCTACGGGCCGTACACCATCGTGGGCGTGGCCCCCAGGGGCTTCACCGGGATGGACGTGCGCCCGGTGGCGGCGTGGCTCCCCCTGCGCACGGCCGCCACGCAGATGCAGGGCACCATGTGGGCGACCAACCGCAACCTCAACATGCTGCGCGCGGTGGGGCGCCTGGCGCCCGGGGTGGACCCGCGCGCGCTCGAGGCCGAGGCCACCACGCTTCACCGGAACGGGCGCGGCGAGCAGATCGCGGCGGGGAAGTACGACGCCACGGTCAGGATCGTGGCCGCCCCGCTGATCGCCGCCCAGGGACCGCTGGCCACCGCGGAGTCCAGGGTGGCGCGCTGGCTGGCGGGGATCTCGCTGCTGGTGCTGCTGATCGCCTGCGCCAACGTGGCCAACCTGCTCCTGGCGCGCGCCGTACAGCAGCGCCGCGAGATCGGGATCCAGCTCGCGCTCGGCGGGTCGCGGGCGCGGGTGCTGGGGCTGGTGCTCACCGAGAGCCTCCTGCTGGCCGCGCTCGGCGGCACGGTGGCGCTGGTGCTGGCCTACCTGGGGGGCGACCTGGTGCGCACCCTTCTGCTCCCCGAGATCGCGTGGCCCGAGGCGGCGGTGGGGGGGCGGGTGCTCGGCGTGATCGGGGCGCTGGCGCTCTTCGGGGGCCTCGCCGCGGGGGTGATCCCGGCGCTGCAGGCGAGCCGCGTGGACGTGGTGGAGACGCTCAAGGGGGGGAGCTCGCGTATCTCGCCCGCGTCGCGCACGCGCAACGCCCTGGTGGCCCTGCAGGTGGCGCTCTCGGTGGTGCTGCTCGTCGCCTCGGGCCTCTTCGTGCGCAGCCTGCACCGGGTGAGCACCATGGACCTGGGGTTGGAGCTGGACCGCGTGCTGTTCGTGAGCCCCGAGTTCGAAAAGGGAGCGTCGGACGAGCAGGAGACCGCCTTCGTGCGTGGCGCGCTGGCGCGGCTCAAGACGCTCCCAGGGGTGGAGCACGCCACGGTTGACATGTCGGCGCCGTTCTGGAGCGCCATGTCGCTGGGCCTGCGCGTTCCGGGGCTGGACTCGGTGCCCACCCTTCCCACGGGAGAGCCCACCATCCACGCGGTGGACGAGGACTACTTCGCCACGCTGGGCCTGAGGATCGTGCGCGGGCGCGGCCTGCAAGCCACCGACAACCGGCCCGGCGCCGCCCCCGTGGCGGTGGTGAACGAGACGATGGCGCGCGTGGTGTGGCCGCGCCAGGAGGCCATCGGCCGCTGCATGGTCATCGGCGGCGACGACGACGAGCCGGGCGAGCCCCTCTGCGCGACGGTGGTGGGCGTGGTGGAGAACGCGCGCCGCAGCTCGCTGATCGAGGAAGAGACGATGCAGTACTACTTCCCCATCGAGCAGGGGACGGTGGAGTACGGCACGCCCGACCTGCTGCTGCGCACCCGCGGCGACCCGGGCGCGATGATCCCGGTGGTGCAGCGCGCGCTGCTGGAGGCCGGTCCGGGGCTGCGGTTCCCCAAGGTGCAGCCGCTCCAAGATCTCATCGAGCCGGAGATCCGTCCCTGGAAGCTGGGCGCCACGGCCTTCACCGCCTTCGGAGTGCTGGCGCTGCTGGTGGCGGGGGTGGGGCTCTACAGCGTGCTCGCCTTCACGATGGCGCAGCGCACCTTCGAGCTGGGCATCCGCGCGGCGCTCGGCGCGACGGGCCAGCGGCTGCGCGGAATGGTGCTGTGGGAATCGCTCAAGGTGGTGGCGATCGGCCTCGTGCTGGGGCTGGCCATCGCCATGGCCGTGGCGCCGCGCATCGAGCCCCTTCTGTACGGGGTGTCGCCGCGTGACCCCGTCACGCTGGGCGGAGTAGCTCTCGCCCTGCTCCTGGTGGGCGCGCTCGCGGCCACCATCCCGGCGCGCCGCGCCACCTCCATCGATCCGAGCGCCGCGTTCCGGGCGGAGTAGCCGCCGGGGCACGCGCCACCAGGAGGTTGTGGACATGGAGGGTCTTCGCGGGCACCCGATCCGGGTGCTGGGGATCTGCGGAAGCGTCCGCGCGGGCTCGTACAACCGCGGGCTCCTGGCGGCCGCGCAGGAGCTGGCGCCGCGCGGAATGGAGATCCGCATCCACGACCTGGGTGCGCTCCCCTTCTTCCATCCGGACGGACACCCCGGCGGCATTCCGCGGCCGGTGGCGGAGTTCGTGGGCGCGGTGGCCGCCGCGGATGCCCTGCTGGTGGCGACGCCGGAATACAACTACGGCGTGCCGGCGGTGCTCACCAACGCGCTGGACTGGGCATCGCAGCCCCCCGGGGCTTCGGCGCTGCGGGGGAAGCCGGCGGCCATCGTGGGCGCCTCCACCGGACGTGGCGGAACGGTGCGCGCGCAGACCCAGCTGCGGCAGGCCTTCGTCTACACGGAAGTGCACGCGCTCCTCCAGCCGGAGCTGCACGTGGGCGCCGCGCACGAGAAGTTCGGCGCGGACGGGCGCCTCCACGACCCATGCACGCGCGAGCGGCTGGCCCGCGTTCTGGAGGGCCTGGCGAGCTGGACCCTGCTCCTGCGCGGAGCCAGCCCCGTCCCCGCCTTCACGGGCCGCACGATGATCCTTGCGCCCCCCGACTAGCTTCCAGAAAAACACAGCGGCCACAGACAGCGCGGCCGAGGGGAGAGCCCCTCCCGCGCCCTTTCGCCGTGGCTCTGCGCCTTCGTGCGGCCCCCACCGCGGACGAAGTGCTTGCGAAAGCCCGCGCGCCGGACGAATCTTGCTTCCGCCCGCGGATATCCTCGCACACCCTGCCGCACGATCCCCCCGATGAAAGCGACCCTGCTGGCCACCCTCCTGTGCGTGGCCGCCACGCCCGCGTACGCCCAGGTGGAGTTCCTCACCGATTTCTTCAAGGAGGTGAACAGCGTTGCCCTCTCCGTGCAGGGGGGCGGGATACCGGGCTCCGCCAACCTGACGACGCGCGGCTCGGACTGCCCGGGCGGCGGGGTGTGCGGGATGTTCGCCGAGGTGCTGGTCGATCTGCCGGACGTCGAGGGCACGGAGCTGGAGCTGGGGCTGGGGACCGGCTACCTGCGCGGCTTCCGCGCGCGCGAGGAGAGCCTGGACCTGCGTGGCTCCATGCGCTCCTTCCCCGTGGTCTCGGCGTACGCAACCTTTCCCGAGATCGAGCGGCTGGCGCGGATCGAGCCCTACGCGGGGCTCAGCGTGGGCTCGGCGCACCTCTGGAACGCCCGCGGCTACGACCCCGAAGGCACCGTGTTCGCCGTGGAGGGCGAGACGCTGGAGTTCGGGGCGACGGCGGGGCTCTACCTGACGCCCCTTCGCGGGCTGTTCGTGGAGGGGGTGTACCGCGTGCGCCGCTTCGAGAGCATCACCTGGGAGCTCCCCGACGCCGCCGAGGAGCGCCTCCCGACCAACTGGCCCCGCTCCCTCGACGCCAGCGGCTGGACACTCTCCCTCGGCTGGCAGTTCCGCTTCCGGGACTCCGAGAAGAAAGAAGATCCTGACAGCTGAACAGCAGGGCCTCACGCGGAGACGCGGAGACGCAGAGAGAACAACAAGAGCAAGAGGCATCACACGTAGCCAATCTCTTTGTCTTTTTCTCTGCGTCTCCGCGTCTCCGCGTGAGACTTCTGTTGCCGACTTACACAGGTCGCATGAGACCGGCCAAGGGGCCCCGGAGTTCGCTCTCCGGGGCCCCTGGTTTGTGAAACTTCAGCGGATCAGCGGCTGCCGTGCATCCTCACCGCGCCTTCAAGGCCACGGCCGGCGCCGGTCGTGAGCGGAAGAGGCAGCTCGGGAAAGCGCAGCTTCCCCTCGCTCATGCTGGCGCCGCGCAGCGCCACGGAGAGCGCCTGGTCGATCGTCTCCACCGGGTGCACGTCCAGCGCGGCCAGCACCTCGGCCGGCAGGTCCTCCAGGTCCCCCTCGTTGTCCTTGGGGAGGACGATGGTGCGGATCCCCGCCCGGTGCGCGCCCAGCAGCTTCTCCTTTACCCCACCGATGGGGAGCACCCGCCCGGTCAGCGTCACCTCGCCCGTCATCGCCACGTCCGAGCGGACGGGGGTGTCGGAGAGGGCCGAGACCAGCGCCGTGGTCATCGCCACGCCCGCCGACGGGCCGTCCTTGGGGATGGCGCCCGCCGGAACGTGGATGTGCAGCTCCGAGCCCCACGCCTTGCGCGGGTCGATGCCGTAGCGCCCGGCGTTGGCGCGCGCGTAGGTCAGCGCGGCGCGCGCCGACTCCTTCATCACGTCGCCCAGCTGCCCGGTGAGCACCAGGTTGCCGAAGCCGGGCTGCGCGGCGCTCTCGCCTTCCGCGGTCGCGGGCACGGCAGCACGCTGCTGCGCGCTGACCTCGATGAACATGATGTCGCCGCCCACCGGCGTGTAGTACATCCCGGTGGAAACGCCCACGGTGTCCTGCCCGCCCGCGCGCTCGGGGTGCACACGCGTGCGTCCCAGCAGCTCCTTCACCCGCTCCAGGTCCACCCTCACCGTGCTCTCCGCCCCGGCGGCGATGCGGCGCGCGGCCTTGCGGGCCAGCTTCCCCACCTCGCGCTCCAGCTGGCGCACCCCGGCCTCGCGGGTGTACTCGGCGATCACGGCGCGCAGCGCCTCGTCGGTCACCTCCAGCTCCTCGGCGCGCAGCCCCGCGTCCTCCCGCTGCCGCGGAAGGAGGAAGCGCTCGGCGATGGCCTTCTTCTCCTGCTCCGTGTAACCGCGGAACTCCACCGCCTCCATGCGGTCGTACAGCGGCGCCGGGATGTTCTGCGCGTAGTTGGCCGTCGCGATGAAGAGCACCTCGCTCAGGTCGAACGGCACACCCAGGTAGTGGTCCGTGAACTCGTGGTTCTGCGCCGGGTCCAGCACCTCCAGCAGCGCGCTCGACGGATCGCCCTGGTAGCTGACGCCCAGCTTGTCCACCTCGTCCAGCAGGATCACCGGATTGCGGCTCTTGGCCTGCTTGAGCGCCTGCACGATGCGCCCCGGCATGGCGCCCACGTAGGTGCGCCGGTGCCCGCGGATGTCCGCCTCGTCGCGCACGCCGCCCAGCGCGATGCGCACGTACTTGCGGCCCAGCGCCCGCGCGATCGACTTGGCGATCGACGTCTTGCCGACGCCCGGGGGGCCCGCGAAGAGGATGATGGGCCCCT
Source organism: Longimicrobium sp. (assembly GCA_036387335.1). Classification (NCBI taxonomy): domain Bacteria; kingdom Pseudomonadati; phylum Gemmatimonadota; class Longimicrobiia; order Longimicrobiales; family Longimicrobiaceae; genus Longimicrobium; species Longimicrobium sp. The sequence continues at coordinate 73,009 of DASVTZ010000126.1, read as the reverse complement.
TGGCGGTCGCCTTCGCCTTGGCCTCGGCGATCTCGCGCTCCAGCTCCTCCGACGATGCCTCCGCCTCGGTGCCGGAGAGGGCCTCCGCCTCGATGGCGGCCTCCTCCTTCACCTCGTCCTCGGCGCGGCGCGCGGCCAGCTGGCGCACGGCCAGGAACTCCAGCACGCGGTCCTTGACGTCCTCCAGCCCGTAGTGGTCCTCGTTGAGGATCTCCTCGGCGGGAAGGAGCTCCAGCCGGTCCTCGGTGCGCACGTTCCACGGCAGCTCCGCCACCCACTCCAGGTAGGTGCGGATCACCTGGTACTCGGCGCTCTGCGGATTGGTGCGCTCCAGACGGCCCAGCTCGCGCTCCACCTCCTCGCGCGCCGTCTCGTCCAGGCCGAGCGCCTCGATCTTCTCGCGCAGCTCCTCCAGCTCGGCGCCCTCGTCCTCCTCGCCCAGCTCGCGCTGGATCGCCTTCATCTGCTCGCGAAGGAGCATCTCGCGCTGGCGCTCGCCCAGCTCCTCCTGCACCTGCTGCTGGATCTCCTCCTGCGCCTCGATCATGGCGAGCTGCCGCTGCACGATGAGCAGAAGGGAGCGCAGCCGCTCCTCTACGGAGAGGATCTCGAGGAGCTTCTGCTTGGCCTCGGTCCCCATTTCCACGTAGAACGCCACCAGGTCCGCGAACGGTCCCGGCTCGGTGACGCCGCTCATGAACTGCTGCAGCATCTCCGGCGGAATGCCGCGGCGCTTGCCCAGCTCGGCGGCGCGGTCGCGAAGCTCGCGGTAAAGCGCGAGGAAAGCCGGATCGTCGGCCGCGATGGGCTCCAGGTCGTTCATCTCGCGGACGTGCGCCGCCAGCCCGCGCCCCTCCGGCGCCACGTACTGCAGCGCGAGGGCGCGCCCCTCGCCCTGGATCAGGAGCTGCACGCCGCCGTTGCCGCGCTGCACCTGTGCGATGCGCACCACGGTGCCGACGGTGTAGAGGTTCTCCGCCTCCACCTCGTCGCGGTTCTCGCGCTGGGCGACGGCCAGCATGCGTCGGTCGCCGGCGAGCGCGGCCTCGATGGCCTGCAGCGTTCCCGGGCGCCCGGCCGATATCGGCACGGCGGTCCCGGGAAACACCACCGTTTCCCGGAGCGGGAGAACGGGCCGCATCAGTCGTTCACTCATCTCGTCATCCTTCCTTCAAGAAGGGGTCGCCGTCCGCCGCGCCTCGTGCGGCCCGGACGGCGTGCTGGGGATGGCGTTTCGCACAAGCCCTGCCACGCGAAAACCGCCCCCCGCCAGCCACCCCGAACGTGTCTAAGTCCCGTTGTTTGATGCACTTAATATAACACCTCCCCTACATTTCCGCTGCTGTCATCGCGGCGGTAGCCTCCCCCATCCCGCTGTCGTTCAGGCATGAACTACCGTCACAACGGCGTGAACCACCACACCACCCTTGTAGGGGCGCGATTCATCGCGCCCACCCTCGCCGCACCCCGACGCCCGCCCCCTTCGCACCCAACCCTGTAGGGGCCGCCCCACGTGGCTGCCCGTGCCCTGCCACCCGCCGCCCCCGCCGCCCGGGCCGCATACTCCCCACCGGCGCCTTCCCTCCGGGCATCATATAATACCCCGCAACGGCACACACGGTATCGCGCGACGGCGCGGTCCGCCGATGCCCATCGACCAACCCGATGTCCGAACTCGAAGACGCCGACGCCAGACTGACCCGCGCCCTGGCCCGCGCACGCACGGGAGAGCCCGCGGAACGCCAGCCCGTGCACACCGTGTACGGCGGAGCGCACCTATTCCGCGCGGACACGGCGCCACGCCTGGGCACCCGCGCACTCGAGGCGCTCGCTCGCTACGCCCCGGACGCGCCCACCCTGGCGAGCGCACTGGGAACGGACGCGCACGCGGAGGCGGTGTGGGAGCGGGTGCGGGCCAAGCTGCACCGCGAGCCGGTGGAGGACTTCCGCATCGACTTCGAAGACGGCTACGGCGTCCGTCCCGACGCCGAAGAGGACGAGCACGCCGAGACCGCCGCCCGCGAAGTCGCCCGCGGGATGGCGGAGGGGACGCTCCCGCCCTTCATCGGCATCCGCCTCAAGGCGCTGACGATGGAGACGCGCGCCCGCGCCGTTGGCACACTGCACCGCTTCGCGAACGCGCTGCTGGGCACCACGGGCGGCGTCGTGCCGCCGGGCTTCGTCGTCACGCTCCCCAAGGTGACGGTCCCGGAGCAAACGGAGCTGCTCGCGCTCCTTTTGGAACGGCTGGAGGCGGAGCACGGAATCGCGGCCGGCACGCTGCGCATGGAGTTGATGGTGGAGACGCCCGAGGCGCTGTTCGACGACGAGGGCCGCGCGGCGCTCCCAGGGCTGGTGCGCGCGGGTCGCGGTCGTGTGGTCGCCGCACACTTCGGCGCGTACGACTACACGGCGGCGCTGGGGATCACCGCTGCCCATCAGCATCTGCGCCACCCCGCGTGCGACTGGGCGCGCCACGCCATGCAGGTGTCGCTCGCGGGGAGCGGTGTGCGGTTGTCGGACGGCGCCACCACGCTCCTCCCCGTCGCTCCGCACCGCGGCGAGCTGAGTGCCGAGCAGGAAGTGGAAAACCGGGCCGCGGTGCATCGAGGGTGGCGCGTGCACCACGACGACGTGAGGCACGGCCTGGCATCGGGCTTCTACCAGGGCTGGGACCTGCATCCGGCGCAGCTCGTGTCGCGCTACGCGGCGGTGTACGGCTTCTTCCTGGAAGGCGTGGACGCCGCCGGCGAGCGCCTGCGCAACTTCGTGGATCGCGCAGCGCGAGCCACCCGCGTCGGCAACGCCTTCGACGACGCGGCCACCGGGCAGGGGCTCCTCAACTTCTTTCTCCGCGCAGTGGGCTGCGGCGCCATCGCCGAGGACGATGCGCTGGCCCGCACCGGCCTCACCTCCGCCGAGCTGCGCATCCGCTCCTTTGCCTCCATCGTCCGGGCGCGGGAGGGGCGCACGGAAAACGGCGGGTGAGCGGGATCGGATGTCAGAACCGGCGCTTGCCGGGCATTGCTCCGTGATGAACGCCGGACGACCCGGCGCTCCCCCGCTTCGACCCGTGTGACTTGCCGATGTGCCGCATCGCCCCCCTCCGCGCGCTCGCGCTGGCCGTGCTCGCCGCCGTACCCCTCGCGGCGCAGACCCCCGAACCGCGCGCCGGCACCGTTTCCGGCTCCGTTCGCGACGCCCGGAGCGCGGCGCCCCTCTCAGACGCCACCGTGACGCTCGATGGCGGGGCGCTCGCCGCCTTCCCCACGGCGCCGCGCACCGCCTTCGCGCAGGCGACGCGTGCCACGCGAACCGACACGCTGGGCGCGTACATCTTCGGCGGCGTCACGGCGGGCGAGTACCGGCTGCACGTGCAGCGGACCGGCTACCGCTCCGCGACGGTGCTGGTGGCGCTGCGCACGGCGGGGGTGGAGGTGGAGCCGGTGTCGCTCCGCCGCGCGCGCCACACGGATGCCCCGTGGCGCGACCTTCCCCGCATGATCGGCGCGGGGTACGGCGCTACGTACAGCGGACCGACCTCGGGGCCGGGATGGCACGCGCAGGGCAGCTTCGCCTTCTACCGCGCATCGCCCGCGCTGCGCGCCGAGGCGTACGCGCTAGCGCAGCGCGGCACGGCCACGGGCTCGCCGCTGGCGTGCGGCGACCAGGTGAGGCAGCTCTACTGCCTGGGCCGCGAGGACCGGAGCACCTTTGCGGGAGCCGGGCTCGCGCTGGCGGTGGAAGGCTCGATCGCGGGTGACCGCGTGCGGCCGTACGCCCGCCTGGGCGGCGGCGTGTACCACCAGCGGGTCGCATCCACCGAGTTCGAGGGGCCCACCGGGATCTGCATCGAGGGCGGCGAGCTCGTCTCCTGCCCGGACAACCCGCCCTTTGGCAGCTTCACCCGCTCGTTCAGCCGCACCGGCCCTGGGGTGTCCATCGCGGCGGGCGTCCGCCTGCGGTTGGCCGGCGTCTCCGTGTTCGCCGAAGCGGGCACGCACGCCGCCGAGATGGGAAGCGGTTCCGCGGGCGCCGCGCCGGTCACGCTGGGCGTCGAGTTCTGACGAAGGGCCTCACGCAGAGGCGCAGAGACCCAGAAGAGCGCGCGGAGCTCCTCCGGCCTCTCTGCGTCTCGTCGTCCTACGCGCCGCTTGTTCGCCATTCGTGCGATGATTATCGTTGCGGCCCTGACGAATCCACGTACCCGCTCCGCCTTTCCCGCTCGCATGGACCTCCACGCCGCCACACCGCTCGAAAGCTACTACCACGAACTGATCGGCTCGCTGGACGCAATCGTGTGGGAGGCGGATACGGAGACGTTCCAGTTCACATTCGTGAGCCCGCAGGCGGAGCGCATCCTGGGCTACCCGCCCGAGGCGTGGACGGAGGACGGCTTCTGGATGAAGATCCTCCACCCGGAGGACCGCGACGAGGCGGTGGAGACCTGCCTGCGCGGGCTGCGGGAGGGTTGCGACAGCCAGTTCGAGTACCGCGTCGCCGCCGCCGATGGCACGGCAAGGTGGATCTGGGACGTCGTGCGGCTGGTGCGCGACGACGACGGCGTGGTGCGGCAGCTTCGCGGCATCATGGTGGATGTCACCGAGCGCAAGCGGATCGCGGATGAACAGGAGCGCTTCCGCGCCATGGTGTCGCACGACCTGAACAACCCGCTCGCGGTGGTCCTCCTCAACGCCGACCTCCTCCTTCAGACCCCCGGCGCCCTCGGCTGCCCGGACTCGTGGGACGTGGTGCGCGGCATCCTGCGCTCCGCCGAGCAGATGCAGCGGCTGATCCAGGACCTGACGCAGGGCCCCGCGGGCGATCGGGCCAGCCGGCTCTCCCCGCGCCCGTTCGCCGCGGGCGCGCTGGTGGTGGACGCCGCGTGCGTGGGCCGCCCGCTGGCCGAGGACCGCGGGATCGAGCTGGTGGTCGCCTCGGCCGAGCCGGTGTGGGTGTGGGCGGACCCGGAGCGCGTGCTGCAGGTGTTCGGGAACCTGGTGGGGAACGCCATCCGCTACACCCCGCCCGGCGGCACCATCCGCCTGGGCACCGAGAGCTCGGAGGCCATGGTCCGCTTCTTCGTCGCCGACAGCGGCGCCGGGATCCCGCCCGCCAAGCTGGAATCACTCCTCGGCAACGGCCGCGGCACGGGCGCGGGCCTGGGCCTCGCCATCGCGCGCGAGATCGTGGCCGCGCACGGCGGCACCCTCGCCGGCGAGAGCCGCCCCGGTGAGGGGAGCACCTTCTCCTTCACGCTCCCGCGGATCGCCCAGGGCGCGGCGCCGCGGAACTGAACCCAGGAGGCCCCACATGAGGGAGATCCCGGAAAGCGACTGGAAGCTGTTCCGCGCCGTGCGCGAAGCTGCCCTCGACCGCTACTGCGCCCGCGTGCTGGAAGAGAGCGCCGCCATCGTGGCCGACGAGCGCGAGACGAACCACGAGCGCTACATCCGCCTCTACCGCCTCCTCGCGAAGCGGGACCGCACCCTCGCCGACACGTTCAACGACCCCCGCCGCTCCGTGGCCCGCATACAGCTCGCGCAGATGGACGCCCTCGGCCTCGTCACCGACATCGAGCTCGCGCGCTTCTCCGCGGATACGCGCGATTCGGTGAGGCGGATCCGGAGCGCATGGTAGCCGGAGCCGGCCCGCTCAGAGGATCTCGGCGGGGCGCACGATCCTGACGTTGCAGAAGTTCCGGATCTTCTCGAAGTCCGAGACGTTCTCCGTGACGACGGTCGCGCCCGCTCGCCGGGCCGTCAGCGCGATAAGCACGTCCCGCAGGATGCGCTGCTGCTCCCCCTTGGAGATCGCGGTGATGCGCCCCCTCTTGTGGGACCTGAGCCCGCGATGGAGCGAGTTCAACACCTTTCCCGCGAGCCACCAGTCCTCCCCGGTGGGCACCAGCAGGCGACCTCTGCTTTCGTAGTACTTCCGCGACTCTTCGTGTCCGCGCACCTCTGCCGCGTCTTTCGCGCCTGCAGTTAGCTCCTGTAGTACGACGGCAGACATAAAAAACCCGGCGGGGAAGGTCGCCGGGCGGTATCGAATGATTACGTTCGTGTCGTAGGTCACGCGGTGCACCGGCCCATGGGCGTCAGATCTCCCCCCGCAGGTGACGCTTGTAGATCCGCTTCCAAAGCTTCAGCATCAGCGCGTCCGCAAGGGAGCCCGAAAGCCGCTTCTCGATCTTCCCGTCCAGACCGCGGACCACGACGTTGCATTCCGTCTGGTGGGCGATCTTCATCGCGGCGTTGATCGCCTGGTCGCGGGTCTTGTGGGTGCTGCGGAGCACCCCGCGCACGCGCACCAGCCACTTCCCCTCCTTGGGAACGACGTACACGTCGATCAGCTTGCCGCTCGGCAACACCGGAGCGGGCGCCATCGCGGCGCTTTTCTCCATCAGAGTCTTCGCCATCTCGTACCTGCCGGTTGGTCTGCGAAACGCATTCGGACAGCCAAATATGAAGGAAAGAATTCCCCGCGCAAGCACCCTGTATTCGGCATGCAAACCGCTGGCGCCAAACGCTCTACGGGCGCTCCGATAAGGCATGCCGCAGCACCGAATCGTCATGTTCATGGCGGAATACCGGCGCCCTTGTGTATTCGATCAGGATGTTTGAGCTTGGATGGAGGCCCGGAAGGAGTACGCGGCGGCGCGGGAGCGGAGGCGACTCGACATGAGCGATCAGTCTGCAAAGGACGAGCAGGAGCTCGAGGTGCCGCCCCGATTCGACTTCTCGGGCGCGGTTCGAGGCAGGATCGCCAGCCGCTTCACACCGGAGGAGCGGGACGAGCTCATCAAGCGCGCGGTCATGGAGGATACACGCCATTGTGCGGCGCAGAACAAACTGCTCGTAGACGCTGGAATGAGCATCCGTGAGCTGATCCGCGCCAACCGGGATATGATCCGCTGTATCGCAGAGCAACATGGCGCGCGGAACGTGCGCCTCTTTGGCTCCGTGGCGCGTGGTGAAGCGGGCCCCGAGAGCGACGTGGACTTCCTCGTGGATGCGGGGCCCGCCACCAGCTCCTGGTTCCCCGGTGGACTGGTCGCCGATCTGGAAACCCTGCTCGGGCGCCGCGTCGATCTGGTGACGGAACGCGGTCTCGCGCCGGACCTGCGGGAACAGGTGCTGCGCGAGGCGGTTACGTTTTGAAGGCCCAGGCAGTGCAAAGTGAAGAGCGCCCCGCGGAGTGTATCCGCGGGGCGCTCTTGTTTGGCTGGCTCGAAACAACGGGCCTCACACAGAGGGCACGGAGATCAACGATAAGATACAGAGAAAACCTCCTGCCCGTTCTTTCCCTGCCCTCTGCGTCTCTGTGTGAAATCGCTGTTCACCCTCAAGGCGCCGGCCGCAGCACCTCCGCTGCTTTGCCGAACTGCGATGCGGCTTCGCGCACCTGCGGGTCGGTGACGGCGACGAGGCGGTAGTAGCCGGTGTCGCCCCACCTGGCGAAGGCGATGCCGCGGGCTAGGACGCGCTGCAGCCGCGCATCCGCATCGGGGCCGGCGGGGAGCGTGTGGCCGGCGCGCGCGGCAAAAGCGCGGAAGTCCGCCAGCGCGGCATCGGGAAGGCGCGGCGAGGCGGCGAGGGCGTCGGCCGAGGGGAAGGCGGCGGCGTTGGCGCTCAGGTAGCCGCCAATCCAGCGCGTGGGGAGGTCCTCCTCGCGCAGGCGGGCGAGCCAGAGCGGGTCCGGCTCCGCTTCGGGGGTGACCACGTCGGGAAAGATGCCGCCGCCGCCGTACACCACGCGCCCGCCGGTGGTGCGGCACGAGGGGCGCCCCGCGGTGTCGCGCGCCGTGCGGGCCATGCGGTAGTAGTCGTTCACGCGCACGTCACGGTACTGGCGCTGCACCACGCGGCCGCACGGCGTCTTGATGTGGCCGATCACCAGCATGATCGCCGAGCCGTCGGTCATGGGGAAGCCGCGCATCAGCAGCGACTTGCCAAAGGTTGGGCGCCCCACCACCAGCGCCCGGTCGTGGTCCTGCAGCGCGCCCGCCACCAGCTCCGATGCGCTGGCGGTGCCCCCGTTCACCATCAGCACGACGGGGTACTGCCGCTCGCGCCGCCAGAAGGAGCGCTGCACCCGCACCGTCTCGGCAACGTCGGCCTTGCGGCCCTCGGACGAGTAGACGACGGTGCCCGAGGGGAGGAACTCGCCCGCCACCCTGGACGCCTCGTCCACCATGCCACCGCCGTTGTCGCGCAGGTCCAGCAGGAGGCGGCGCATCCCCGTGCCCTCCAGCTTCGCGAGGGCGGCGTGGAGGTCCTCCGCGGCGCGCATGTTGGAAAAGGTGGTCACGCGCACGTAGCCCGTGCTGTCGTCCAGCATCAGCACGGCGGGGACGGCGGTGCCCTCCTCGGAGCGCTCGCGGCGGACGGTACGCTCCAGCTCGGCCACCGAGCCGTCGACGCGCTCGCGCTCCAGCCGCAGGGCCACGGTGGAGTTGCGGGTGCCGGAGAGCACCACCTCCAGCTCGAAGGGGCTCTCCGCGCGCACCGGGTGGCCGTCGGCGGCGACGAGGACGTCGCCGGGGAGGATGTCCTGCCGCGCCGCCGCCGAGCCTGGCGCCACGCTGCGCACCACCGGCGTGCCGCGCGCGAAGTCCCACTCGATGGGCACCGGAAAGAGGCGGCCCTCGCGGTAGTCCTTTTCCTTCTGCGGCGACAGGCGCGCCGAGGTGATGACGTACGAGTGCGGATCGGCGGCGCGCACCATCCCCTCCACGGCGGCCATGAAGAGGCGGTGGGTGTCGATGGAGTCCGGGTGGTTCACGCGGATCTGGTTGAGGACCTGGCTGAACATCTGCAGGTCCTCGGCGGTGCTGCGCGGGCGCACGACCGCCTCCTGCGCCGCCGCGGCGAGCGGAAGGACGGCCGCGGCGGCGGCCGTCAGGATGGCGCGCCTCACGGCATGGCCTTGATCTGGGCGTCGAGCGCGGCGATCCGCTCCTGCGCGTTGGCGTAGCCAGCGTCGTCGCGGGCGGCGCGCGTCACGTACGCCCGGTAGTTGTCGAGCGCCTCCTGCGGCATCCCCGACGAGTCGTACAGGCGCGCCATCATAAGGTGTGGGATGGCGTAGTACGGCTCCAGCTCGGCGGCGCGCTTGAACTCGGCGAGGGCTTCCTGGGCCTTGCGGGTGCGCACCAGCAGCAGCCCGTACTGCACGCGCGCCGCGGCGTCGTCCGGGCTCAGCTCCACGGCCAGCGCCAGCTCGCTCACGGCGGTGGCGGTGTCGCCGCGCGCCATGGCCAGCGCGCTCAGGGCGCGGTGCGCGGGGGCAAACGACAGGTCTTCCTGCAGCGCGCGCCCGTACGCTTCCTGCGCGGCCGCGGCGTTCCCCATCTTCTCGTACACGGCGCCCAGGCTGTGCTCCATCAGCGCCTTGCTCTGGTAGACGAGCACAAGGTCGCGCGCGTCTTCCTTGCGCATCCCCTCGGCGGCGGCGGTGAAGTGCTCCGCGGCCTTGGCCAGGTTGCCGGTGAAGAAGTGGATCCTCCCCACCATGGGGTGGATGTACGGCTTGTCGCGGGCGCTGGCGCGCGACAGCGCCCGCTCGTACTCGCCGAGCGCCTGCGGAAAGCGCCCCTCGCTGTAGGCCACCCGGGCGCGCATCGCGGGGTCGCTGCTGCGGAGCCAGGTCTCCACCAGGTGCGCCGCGAGCGCCGAGTTGGCGTCGCCCGTCTCCCGGCGCATGTCCTCCATCACCGCGCGCGTCATGTACACCCGCATCATCGGCCGCTCGAACGTCTCCACCAGGAACGGATCCAGCGAGAGCGCCCGGAGCTGGAGCGAGTCGATCGCCTGGATCTCGGCCGAGCGGAGGGTGCCCCGGTTGTTCTCCATGTAGCGGACGAGGCGGTCGGGGTCCGTCATCAGCAGCGCCACCCGCCGGCCGTACAGCGGCTCCGCCCACCCGGGCTTCAGCCGCGCCGCCCAGTAGAAGGCGGCGGCCGCCTCCGCCGGGCGGTCCGCGATGCGGTTGACGCCGTGCAGGTAGTACGTGTTGGCGTTGTTGGTGTCCGCCTGCGCCCACAGCACGGGGCGGCGCGGGACGTCGCGCACGCGGGCAGACTGCGCGGCGGCCGGCATGGCGCAGACGAGCGCCGCGGCCGCGGCAAGAGCGATCTTTTGCACTGGGAAGGCTCGGTGAGGGCGAGGCGGGAACGATTCGCGGGCGCCCACTATAACGCAATTTGTCGTTGTGCGCCAGACGTTTACGCGCGGTGGCGCTCGCGTCACCTGCCGGATGCGGAAAGGGCGCACCCTCGCGGGGTGCGCCCTCTTTCCGTATCCGCCGTGGAGCCGCCTAGTTGACGAAGCGCACCAGGTCGATCCGGCCCTGCGCCACCATCTGGCCATCGAGCGTCACGCTCTGCCCGCTGCGCAGCGCGCGGAAGCGCTGGGCATCCTGCGCGCTGGCGCCGTACGGGAGCGCCACCTGCGCCGCGCCGTTCTGGGTGCGCAGCTCGAACGATCCGCGCTGCGTGTCGATGTAGCCCACCGTGCCCGCGAAGCGCTGGACGTTGTTGTTGCCGTACGTCCCGCCCCCCGTGCCGCCGTTGTAGACGCCGCCCTGCTGCTGCGAGCTCTGCCCCGAGCGCTCCTGCACGCTCTGCTGCACCTGGATGTAGTTGGTGTAGGCGTTGCCGCGCTGGTCCTGCTGCACCTGGAACGCCACCACGTCGCCGCGCTCCAGCGCCGTCACGGCGTACTCGCGCTGCTGGTAGACGACGCGGGTGTTCTGGTCGAAGTAGACGTTGCCGGTCTGCCCGTTCTGCGTGCGGATCTGCATCATCCCCTGCCGCGCGTCGATCCCCTGGATCTCGCCGACCACCTGGCCGCCCTGCCCCTGCCCTTGTCCCTGGGGCCCCATCACGCCTCCCAGGATCTCGCCGAGCGCCCCTGCCTGCGCGCACCCCGTGGCGGAGAGCATCGCGGCGAGCGCCACCAACCGCAGCCCGATTGTTCTGGCCTTCATGGCTCGATCTCCTTCCTGGTTTCCGTCGTCACCCCGTCGAGCCGTCCACACAGGGCAAGGGCGGTGCCACGTGCTTCGTAGGTGCAAGCGGCACAATCACTTGCCTCCTCCGTCCCCCCTGTGGGACGCTTGCGCCGCCGGGGTGCCCTCACGCGGTGGCGCAGGTGCGGTCAGGGGTTGGCGCCCGAGCCGGTGCGCGACTCGCCGGGGCGGAAGTCGTCGTTCTGGGCGGAGACGGTGATCAGGATGAGCGAGTCCTGCGCGGCGCGGATGTCGTGGGCGTCGCCGGGCGCGGTGAAGATGAGCTGCCCCTGCCGCAGCTCCTGCTCGCCGCCGTCCGCGCGCACCTGGAGCGAGCCCTCCAGCACCTGGATGCTCATCGCCGAGTCCGCGTTGGCCGTCTCGGCGGCCTGCCCCGCGGCGAGCGCCGTGAGGATGACGCGGAAGCGCCCGTTCTTGACCAGCGCGTGGCCCAGCTTGCCGCTCTGCTGGTACATGGGATCCTGCCGGAGCCGTGCGGCCTCCGCGGCCAGGTCGTAGCTGAGCGTGGGCCCCGCCAGGGGGCGGTTGATCGAGGACATTGCTCGTCGGTCTCCGTCTGCGGTGTGTACGCTGGGCGGCTCGCCGCCAGGCCCGGGGAGGGTTGCAAAGTCGGGACCGCGGGAGCCCCGGTTGAGGACGCACGCCGGCCCGCCACGACACTGTCGCGGCGGGCCGTCTTTTCACGGTCTCCGGTTTCGCTGCACGCTACTGCTCCACCACCCCCGCGCCGCGGTACCGGTCGGCGCCCCGCCCCAGCACCTTGCCCGAGTACCCGTTCTCCGGGTCGCGCCCGCGCCTCAGGTCGCGGTCCACGCCGTTCTCGCCGCGGTTGTACGCGAGGAGGGCCAGGCGCACGTCGCCGTCGTAGTGGCGCAGGAGGGTGCGGAGGTAGCGGAAGCCGACGCGCAGGTTGGCCTCGGGATCCAGGAGGCGAGCGCGGTCGGCCATGCGGCGGTCTATGGAGCGCGCGGTGCCCGGCATCAGCTGCGTGAGCCCCATGGCGCCGGCGTAGCTGCGGGCGCGCGGGTTGAAGTTGCTCTCCACGCGCACCAGCCGGAACGCCAGCTCGGGATCGATCCCCTCGGTGCGGGCCGCATCGTGGATGGAGCTCGCCAGCTCGTGCGAGATGCGGTAGCGCGTTGCGTACGAAAACGGATTCGCGTTCAGCTCGCGGAAGCGGCGTGCTTCGGCGCGGAGGCGCTCCCAGAAGCCGGGCTCCGGAACGGTCGCGCCGGTGCGGGCGGGCGTCGCGGGCTGCTGCGCGGCGGCGGGCACGGCGCAGAGGCAGAGCGCCATCAGGGCGCAGAACACGGACGTGCTTCGTCCGCTCGGGGCAAAGGGTGCCGGCCACGCGCCGGCGGTGGTGGCGTGCAATTCATCCTCCTGGTTCCTGTCCAACCGCGGACCCCCGCGACGGCGCCCATACTGGACCCGAAGCAGCCGCAAGTCAAGCGCAAGGACTGCAACGTCCTGCTACACGAGAGCTCCCGCGGCGGCGCCGCGGGAGCTCTCGTGGTGCGAAGCAGGAGCGCGGGTCAGCGCACGCGCAGCGGCCCCACGTACTTGCCGACCGTGGAAGACGCGTAGCCGGTGTACGTGTCCTGGCCGTAGTTGTTCACGATCTTCACGTACGAGGCGTAGAGGAAGTAGTACCCGGGCGCGAGGCCGGCGGTGCTCACCCCTTCCGCCTCGTGGTGGACCACGCAGTTGTCACGCGAGTCCTGGGTCCAGTGCTCGCGCACCAGCTGCCCCGCCTGGTTGTAGATCCCCCAGTGCATCGGGGTGTTCTCCACCACCACGCCGGTCAGGTAGATGATGGTTCCCTGCACCACGTCGTTGCTGAACCCCCAGAACGCGTGCGGGATCTGCTCGCAGTGGTAGATGCCGCTTCCGGGCATCCCCGGGGTGCTGAGGTTCGACGCGAAGATGTACGGCGGCGGCGGCGGGCTGAACGGCGGAACCGCCTCGCCTCCGCCCCCACCGCCCCCTCCGCCACCACCACCATCGCCGCCGTCGTCGATCGGCATCTGGTACACGGGCTGCTCCGGCGCCGCGACGGGGTTCCCCCCGCTCTCGCACGCCGCCAACGAAAGGCAGGCGAGGAGCCCTCCGAACGCAAAGTACCTGTTCATCCGTCCATCTCCGAGAAGAAGTAGATCCACCACCCGGTGGCCGACGAACGCACTATATGTTTGCATTCTTATTACGTCAAGTAATTATATTTGACCGCTTCAATGCGTCTCCTCCGTGCACTTCGCAGCCCCGTAAGAAATTGGCGATTAACTTGGATAAGCGTCAGAAATCCAGGCGAGGCGAGCGGTTCAGCCACACAATCAGTTAGAGCCACCAACCGCACAAAATAGACACTCCAACAGTAGCCGTTCACCGACACGCCACCCCGCTCCTAACGGGAGCTCCGCGCCCGGCACGGACGCACGCAACCGCCCCCTCCCCCAGGTTGTTTTGGGGGAGGGGGCAGCGAGGAACGAGCGGGGGCGGGGGCCCTCGATGCTACCCCTCCTCCTCCCCTTCCTCCTCGCCCTCATCATCCCCCCCACGCCCCGCATCCGCCGCCGAAGCGCGCGGCGGGGGCGGGTTGGATGGCACCGGGGCGATGCGGCGCGCGCGGAGGAGCGCGTTCAGGCGCGGCAGGTCGGTGGCGAGCAGCCGGTCCAGCGCGGCGAGCTGGACGTCGAGGCGGCGCGAAAGCTCCTCGAACACCGTCATCGTGGGGCGCGTGGGGCGGGCCTCGGCGCTCTCGATGACGCCCAGCAGCGCCGCCATCTGGTTGTTGAGGCGGATCGGGTAGTTGAGCGGATCCTGGTTGCTCTGCAGCCGCGTCTGGTAGAGCGCGTTCTCGATGACGGAGAGGCGCGCCTTGAGCGAGTCGGCGGCCGTGCGGATCGCCGGGTCCCGCGTGCGCGTGAGCCGCTGGTCGATCTGCTCGCGGATGCCGCGGATGCGGATCACGGCGCGGTTGGCGTCGCTGGTGCGGTCGCGCACGCGCAGGGCGAGCGCGGTCTGCGCCTCCAGGTCCGCCTGCGTGACCCCGGTAAGGCGCGGGTCGATGCGCACGTTGAACTCCTCCGCGCCCACCGCGCGCCCGTCCACCGTCAGCCGCACGCGGTAGCGCCCCGGCGGCACGCGCGGGCCGTTGGTCCCCGCGGCCCACAGGATCATCCCCGGGAAGTCCACCGCGCCGGGGTGGCGCAGGTCCCACACGAAGCGGTTCATCCCCGCCCGCGCCGGCGCCTTGGGATCGGTGCGGCGGCGCGGGGAATCCTCGTCCTCGTCCTCGCCGCCGGCGGGGGAGCCGCTGCCGCCGGCGCCGCGCACCGTGTCCGCCGGGGTGCCGCTGAAGGAGCGGATGACGGTGCCGCGCGCATCCATGAACTCCAGCGTCACCCGGCGCGGGTTGCGAGGGAGCGAGTAGAAGACGCTCACGCCGGGGTCCGTCGCGCGCACCACGTCGTCCGGGCGGAAGAGGTGGGCGGCGCGGCTGGTGGCGGCGGTGAGCTGGCGCAGCGGGCTGATGTCGTCCAGCACGTAGAAGGAGCGGCCGTGCGTGGCGGCCACCAGGTCGTTGCCGTGCACCGCCAGGTCGCTCACCTGCACGTCCGGCAGCCCCAGGCGGATGGAGCTCCAGTGCGCGCCCTGGTCCCACGATGCGTACGGCCCGTGCTCCGTCCCCGCGTAGAGGAGCCCCGCGCGCGTCGGGTCCTCGCGGATGGCGCGCACGAAGTGGCCGGGGGCGATGCCGCGCGTGATCTGCGTCCAGTTGCGCCCGCCGTCATCCGTGCGGAAGGCGTACGGCGCCGGGTCGTCCATCTGGTAGCGGTTGGCGGCCACGTAGGCGCGCATGGGGTCGTGCGGCGACGCCTCGATCAGCGAGATGCGCGCGAACTCCGGGAGGCCCCGCGGCGTCACCTTCTGCCACGAGCGCCCGCCGTCGCGCGTCACGCTCACCACCCCGTCGTCCGATCCCACCCAGATCGTCATCGAGTCGCGCGGCGAGGGCGCGACGGTGAAGATGGTGCCGTACGTCTCCACCCCCGTCTGGTCCAGCGTGATGGGCCCGCCGCTCGGTCCCAGCGTCCGCGGGTCGCCGCGGGTGAGGTCGGGGGAGATGCGCGTCCAGCTCTCGCCCTCGTCGGTGGAGCGCCACAGGTGCTGCGATCCCGCGAAGAGGACGTGGGGGTTGCGCGGCGCCAGGACGATGGGAAAGGTCCATTGGAAGCGCTCGCGGATGTCCGAAGCCGAGTAGCCCATCGGGTTCTCGGGCCAGACCTGGATGTTGCGGCGCTGGCCTGTGCGGCGGTCGAAGCGCGTCATCAGGCCGCCGTAGCTGCCCGCGTAGAAGACGTCCGTCTGGTCCGGCCGCGCGGCGATGTAGCCGCTCTCGCCGCCGCCCACCGCGTACCACTCGCGCCCGTTGCCGTTGCTGGGCACGCACGCGGTGGAGTTGTCCTGCTGCGCGCCGCACACGTGGTAGGGGAAGTGGCCCGTGGTGACGACGTGGTACATCTGCGCCGTCGGGTAGTCCTGCTCCGTCCAGCTCTCGCCGCCGTTCACCGAAACGTTGGCCCCGCCGTCGTTCCCCTCGATCATGCGCTGCGGGTTCTGCGGATCGATCCACAGGTCGTGGTTGTCGCCGTGCGGAGTGCGGATCGACTTGTACGTCTTCCCCCCGTCGGTCGACTTCCAGAACGCTACGTTGAGCACGTACACGGTGGCCGTGTCGCGCGGGTCGGCGTAGATGCGCGAGTAGTAGAAGGCGCGCTGCCGCAGCTTGCGCTCGTCGTTGATGCGCGTCCAGGTGGCGCCCGCGTCGTCCGAGCGGAAGACGCCCCCCTCCGCCGCCTCCACGATCGCCCACACCCGGTTCGGGTTGGCGGCGGATACGGTGACGCCGATCTTCCCCAGGATCCCGCGCGGCATTCCCGGATTGCGGGTCAGCTCCGTCCACGTGGTCCCGCCGTCCGTCGAGCGAAAGAGCCCGCTCCCCGGCCCGCCGCTGGAGAGCGCCCAGGGCGTGCGCCCCACCTCCCAGGTGGATGCGTAGAGCGTGTCCGGCCGGCCGGGCGTGAGGACCAGGTCCACCGCGCCCGCGTTCTCGCTGCGGAAGAGCGTCTTCTGCCACGTCCTTCCGCCGTCGCGCGTGCGGAAGACGCCGCGCTCCTGGTTGGGGCCGTAGGCGTGGCCCAGGGCGGCCACGTAAGCGCGGTCGCAGTCGGTGGGGTGCACGCGCACGCGGCCGATCATCTGGGCGTCGCGCAGCCCCGAGTGCGTCCACGTCTTGCCGCCGTCGGCCGAGCGGTACACGCCGTCGCCGGGCATGACGTTGCCGCGCAGCTGCACCTCACCCATGCCGGCGTACACCACGTCCGGGTTGGACTCGCACACCCCGATGGCGCCCACCGAGGAGCTGCTGAAGGCGCGGTCGGACATGGGGCGCCAGGTAGTGCCGCCGTCCGTCGTCTTCCAGATGCCGCCGCCGGTGGCGCCGAACCAGTACTCCAGCGGCCGGCGCGTGCTCCCCGCCACGGCGATCGACCTGCCGCCGCGGTTGGGGCCGATGTTGCGCCAGCGGAAGCCGGCCAGCGTGGCGCTGTCCGCCGAGGGCGGGGGCGCGGGCCTTACCTGCGCGGCGGCGGGCGCGGCCGCCAGCAGGCCGAGGAGCGCCGCGGCGGCGCGGCGGCGGTGGGTGATGCGCATGGAGCCGGGGGTGCCGGGGTGGATCGCACGAACACGGGTGTCCGGCACGATGGCGGCCCGCCCCCGCGCGCGCAAGGCGAGGCTCCTTGCGCAAACCTTACATCCAGAGCACCTTGCAGCATCCCCCTCCCCACAAACTGCATGGCTCACGCGGAGACGCGGAGACGCAGAGAGAACTTCTTTGCCTTTCCCCCGCGTCTCCGCGTCTCCGCGTGAGATTGCGGTTCCACTGAGCACTGAGCACTCGTCACTCGGCACTTCCCTTCCATGACCTGGCAGCAGACTCCCGAGTTCGTTCCCCTGATGGTCTCCGCGGCGCTGTGCGCGGGGCTCGGCGTGTTTGCGTGGGCGCACCGGCGCGTGCCGGCGGCGGTGGGGTTCGTGGTGCTGATGGCCTCGTGCGCCTGGTGGTCGTTCTTCTACGGATTGTATCGCGGCGCCACCACGCTCGAGGCGAAGCTCTTCCTGGCCGAGGCCACCCAGGCCGGCGCCATCGTGGTGCCGCTGGCGTGGATGATCTTCACCCTCCAGTACACACGCCACGAGCGCTGGCTGACGCCGGGCCGCGTCGCGCTCGTCTCCGCCATCCCGCTGCTGACGCTGGTGATGGCGCTCACCAACCCGCTCCACTTCCAGTTCTGGGCGCGCTTCACCCTCGTCCCGCGCCGCGGCTACATCCAGATCGACTCGCGCGAGGCGTGGGGGTTCTGGCTGCACGTGGGCTACTCGTGGACGCTCCTCTCGGCGTGCGTGGCGCTCCTCTCGCTGCGCGCCCTGCGCTCGGTGAGGATCTATCGGAGGCAGGCGGTCGCCATCGGCGTAGCGGCGCTGGTGCCGTGGGTGGGAAACGTGCTGCACGTGGGCAAGGTGGTGAGGTTCCCCGCCAACCCCATGCCCTTTCTCTTCACGCTCACGGGGCTCGTCTTCTTCTGGGCCATCTTCCGCCTGCGCCTGCTGGATGTGATCCCGGTGGCGCGCGAGGCGCTGGTGGAGGAGCTGCCGGACGGCGTGCTGGTGCTGGACGACGACGACCGCGTCCTCGACCTGAACCCCGCCGCACGCACCCTGCTGCGCGTGGATGGCGACCGGTGGCTGGGCCGCCATGCCTGCGAGCTCGTCCCCCCGCTGGCGCCGCTGCTGGACCAGGCGCGCGAGGGCGCGGAGCCGCGGGTGCGCGGGCGGCTGGAGCTGGCCGAGGCGGGGCGCGCACTGGACGCACGCGTCACCCGCTTCCACGACGAGCGCGGCAAACCGGCCGGGCGGCTGGTGGTGCTGCGCGACCTCAGCGAGCGCGAGGGGGCGCTCACCCTTCAGCGCGCCTACCTGGACCAGCTCTTCGAAGCATCCCCCGAAGCCATCGCCCTCCTGGACGCCGGCGACCGCGTGCTGGACGTGAACGGCGAGTTCACCCGCATGTTCGGCTACTCGGCCAGGGAGGCGGCCGGGCGCGCCATCAACGACCTCATCGTCCCCCCCGACCTGCGCGCGCAGGGCGACGAGATGACGGCGCAGGTGATGATGGGGCAGCGCGTGGGGGTGGAGACGGTGCGCGCGCGCCGCGACGGGAGCCCGCTGGACGTGTACGTCACCGGGAGCCCCGTCTTCGTGGACGGGAAGCAGGTGGCGATCTGGGGGATCTACCGCGACATCTCACGCCGCAAGGCGGACGAGCGGATGCGCGCGGAGCTGCTGGAGCGCGAGCGCGCGGCCCGCGCCGCCGCCGAAGCCGCCGGCCGCCGCGCCGCCTTCCTGGCCGATGTGGGGACGCTGCTCAGCGCATCGTTCGACTACGGCAGCTCGTACCGCGAGCTGGCGCGCCTGGCCGTCCCTGAGCTGGCGGACTACTGCCTGATCGACGTGGTGGAGCCGGACGGGGGAACCCGGCGCGTGGCCGTGGCGCACCACGATCCCGAAAAGGAAAAGTCCCTCATCCACGACGCCGTCAACCCGCCCGACGGCGACCTGGACCGCCGCCCCGTGCTGCGCGTGGTGAGGACGGGCGAGCCGCTCCTCGTCCCCAACTTCACGCAGGAGATGCAGGACCGGCTCTCCCACGACGAGCGCCACCGCGAGAGCTTCAACCGCAACGGGCTGAGGTCGTTCATCATCGTGCCGCTCACCGCACGCGGCCGCACGCGCGGCTCCATCACCCTGGCGATGAGCGACAGCGGCCGCCACTACGGCCCGGCGGACCTGGCGGTGGCGCAGGACATGGCGCGGCGCGCGGCGCTGGCCATCGACAACGCGCGCCTCTACCGCGAGGCGCAGGAGGCGGTGCGCGCGCGCGACTCGGTGCTGGGCGTGGTGTCGCACGACCTGCGCAACCCGCTCACCGCCGTCCTCCTGAACGCCGACGCCATCCTCAGCGACGACACCCTCACCCTGCCGCCCTGGGCGCGCGACGGCGTGCGGATGATCGTGCGCAGCGCCGAGGCGATGGAGCACCTGATCCGCGACCTGCTGGACGTGGCGCGCATCGAGAGCGGGAACCTGCGGGTCGCCCCGCAGCCGCACGACCCCGGGCGCCTGGTGCTGGACGCCGCGGAGCTCTTCACCCCGCTGGCCGAGGAGCGCGGCATCCACCTCGTCGCCGTCCCCCCGGACCGCGCCCCCCTCGTCCGCGCCGACCGCGAGCGGGCCCTGCAGGTCTTCAGCAACCTGGTGGGGAACGCCCTCAAGTTCACCCCCTCCGACGGCGTCATCACCCTGGGCGCGGCCCTGGACGACGGAGCCGTGCGCTTCTGGGTGCGCGACACGGGCGCGGGGATCCCCGAGTCCGACTTCCCGCGCCTCTTCGATACTTTCTGGCAGGGCCACGCCCGCCGCGACGGCGCCGGCCTCGGCCTCCCCATCGCCCGCGGCATCGTCGAGGCCCACGGCGGCCGCGTCTGGGTGGAAAGCGAGGTGGGCGTGGGGACGACGTTCCACTTCACGCTGGGATGAAGTGCGTGAGTGCGTAAGTGCGTGAGTGCGTTGGTTTTGTCATCCTGAGGGAGCCGCCGGCACGAATGCACGCGCCGCACACCATACTCACTGCGGCGACCGAACGGATCTAGCCCGCGAGGCAGGAGGACGGCGCAACTGACCAGGCCCCCTCGTCGCGCGCAGTAGATCCTTCGCTTCGCGCCACAGGACAGCGCACGGGGCGAGGACGGTGAGGCGCGTCGCTCAGGATGACAAACAAAGGGAGGGTCCCCATTCCCGCACTGGTCCGCGCCGTGAAAAGTGCGTGAGTGCGTTGTTCTTTTGTCATCCTGAGGGAGCCGCCGGCACGAATGCATGCGCGCACGCCATACTCCCTGCGGCGACCGAACGGATCTAGCCCGCGAGGCAGGAGGACGGCGTAACCGACTAGGGCCTCTCGCCACGCGCAGTAGATCCTTCGCTCCGCGCCACAGGACGGAGCACGGGCGAGATCAGTGAGGCGCGTCGCTCAGGATGACAGAAGGGGAGGAGCGACAAGGGAGGGTTCCCCATTCCCCATTCCCCTCCCCCAACCCCGCCACACTGGACCAACCCCCACCCGCCCCCTATCTTCCTACCACCGGCACCCCGCCCCGCCCCGCTACAGCGCCACCCTTTCCCGCAGCTCCTGCGCGGTACCCCGATGTCCAGAAAGCTCATGCGCGCCCTCGCCGTCATCGCCGTACTGGCGGTCTCGGCCGCCGTCGTCCTCCGCGCCACCGGCGGGGCGGACGCCGCGCGGACCGCCCTGCAGACCGTACCCGGCGCCACGGGCGCGGCCTTCACCGACGTCCCCGCGCGCGACTCGGTGGTGGTGCCGCCCAAGCCCAAGCGCCAGATCGTCGACGGCGTGGAAGTGGTGGTCAACATCCCCAGCGGACGCCTGGAGCTGCTCCAGGGCGACTCGCTGGTCAAGAGCTACCCGGTGTCCGTGGGCTCCGCGCGCTACTCCACCCCCGTGGGCGACTACCTGCTCGCCACGGTGATCTGGAACCCGTGGTGGAACCCGCCGCCGGGGAGCGCGTGGGCCGCCCGCCGCAGCCGCACCCCGCCGGGGCCGGGCAACCCCATGGGCCGCGTCAAGCTGCACATGGACGAGCTGATCTACATTCACGGCACCACCAGCGAGGGCCGGCTGGGCGCCCCCGCCTCGCACGGCTGCATCCGCATGGCCAACACCGACGTGGTGGACCTGGCGCGCCGCCTCAACCTCATCGCGAACCCCTCGATGAGCGAGGCCGAGCTCGACCGCCTGTCGCGCAACGACCGCCGCACGCGCGAGACGGTGCTGGCGCGCTCCGTCCGCATGCGCGTGACGTACCGCGTGGCCCACGTGCGTGGCGACAAGCTGCACGTGTACCCCGACGTCTACGGCCGCGCGGGCGACTTCGCCACCGCCGTCCGCGCCGAGCTCGCCCGCGCCGGCGCCGACCCTACCGAAGTCGACGCCGTCGCCATGCGCTACCTCCGCGACCGCGCCTACTCCCGCGGCGGCGCCTCCTTCGCCCTGGCCGACCTCTCCACGCTGCGCCCCCCGGTCCCCAAGGTCCAGCTCGCCGAGATCGCGCCGGTCCTCACCCCCGCCGGCGCCGAACCCCCGCGCCCGGACAGCGTAGCCCCGCCCGTTGCCGAGGCTACGGACACGGTGGCGGCCGCGGCGCCGGTGCCGTAAATTTAAAAACGCTGGCGGATGTCAGTGCGAATGCCCTCGATCCAGCCGTGGATCGGGGGTTTCTGGTGTGGAGGATAAAGCCTTCCCGTGTGCGCAGGATCTTCAAAAGGGCCTTAACATTGGGCATCTCGCTAGACGAACTCCGCGGTTTGCTGTCAGCACGCGAGAGCGAGCATCTCGAATTCAAGGAGGCCAAGAGCCGCTACGACTTCGAGAAGCTGGTTCAGTACTGTGCCGCCTTGTGCAACGAAGGCGGGGGCAAGATCATCTTGGGTGTGACGGACGAGCGTCCACGCCGGGTAGTGGGATCTCATGCCTTCGACGCGTTGGAGCGTACACGCCAAGCTTTGTTCCAGCGCCTTCGCATACGCGTTATGGCTGACGAGGTTGATCATCCGGATGGCCGGGTAGTCGTGTTCCACGTTCCGGGGCGTGCTGCTGGCACGCCCGTATCAGTGGACGGCAAGTACCTGATGCGTGCTGGCGACAGTCTGGTACCCATGTTAGAGTCGCGCCTGAGGCAGATCTTCGCGGAGGAAGCTGGGGACTTCTCGGCCCAGATCTGCCCGGACGCGACGCTGGAAGATCTGGATACCGCTGCGCTCGAGGCGTTCCGCGAGAGTTGGGGGCGGAATTCGAAGAGCGCCAGGCAGGGGGTGGAACGTTTAGCCGTTCGGCAACTCCTCCGCGATGCCGAGTTGATGTCCGATGAGGGCGTCACGTATGCGGCGTTGATCTTGTTCGGCAGCAAGCCCGCGGTGGATCGTCTTCTTCCCCAGGCGGAATTGATCTTCGAGTATCGCTCTGCTCCGAATGCACTCGGTACACAAGATCGGGAAGGGTTCCGCGCCGGCTTCTTCCTGTATCACGATCAGCTATGGGATCGCATCAACCTGCGCAACGATGTTCAGCCGTTTTTGGATGGGCTGTTCCGTCGTGAGATTCCGACGTTCAACGAAGACGTCTTTCGAGAGGCCGTATTGAACGCGGTGTGTCACCGAGACTACCGCGACGGCGGCTCGGTGTTCGTGCGGCAGTTCCCCCGCTCTCTTGAGGTGGTAAGCCCCGGTGGCTTCCTCCCAGGGATCACCCCGGAGAATGTGCTCTGGCGGCAGAAGCCGCGGAACAGGCGTCTTGCGGAGAGCTTCGAACGATGCGGTCTGGTGGAGCGTTCGGGACAGGGCGTAAACCGGATGTATGAAGAGTCGATCAAACAGGGTAAACCCGTACCAGACTTTTCCCGAACGGATGAGCACGAGGTTCTGGTCGTTATGCGTGGAGAGGTGCAGGACCCGCAGTTTCTTCGTGTACTGGAGCAGATCGGTCAGGAGACGCTGTCATCGTTCGACACCGGGGACTTTATAGTCGTGGACTGCCTGTACCGGGATCGGCCGGTTCCCATCGCGTACCGGGACCGGCTGGACTCCTTGCGTGATCGTGGGGTCGTCGAACGCATTGGCCGTGGACGTGGCGTGCGCCACATCTTATCCAAGCGCTTCTACGAGGCGCTGGGTATAAGCGGAGCGTATACGCGCAGCCGGGGGTTGGACCGTGAAACGAACAAGGAGTTGCTGTTTCGCCACATCGCTGAGCACAACCAGGAAGGTAGTCAGTTGAGTGATCTGGTTCAGGTGCTTCCAATGCTGTCAGGGAATCAGGTACAGAAGCTCTTGCAGGAATTGAAGACAAATGGACGAGTGCACGTGAAGGGAAGCACGAGAGGTGCGCGCTGGTTTGTTGGGCCTGAATCACGCATAACGTAATCGGCGTTGAAGTGAAGCGCTTTCGCATAATCAAACCTTGCGTCTGGCTTAATAGGACAAACATACCCGCGTTTAAACGTTGGAAAACACAACGCGTTTTCTTGAATGCAGAAAATCGTTAAAGCACAATCAAGCACAATCAAGTACCAACGAAAGCACGCGAACAAAGCAAGTAAGCAGGATCAACCATAACGAATCGTAGTTGAATCTTCCCTGTCAATCCGGCTGACGCGGCCAGCAGTCTCTGAGATCTCGATTCACAAGAAGTATGTGTAGTCTAGTGCCCAGCTCATCAAGCTTGCGTCAGTCGTAACGTTCCGACTCGCGATCGCGGTGACCCTCGCGCAGCTTCAAACTCATCGCCGAGCCGCGGAACGTGAGGCGTGCCTGCCTCGGTTTGCCAGCCGGGAGTCGCGGCTCCCGGTACCCGCGTAACGCCTGGAGAATCGCAGTGAGTTTCCACGCGAGCGTTAACGATGAGCTTGGCGAGAGGATGAGCCGCATCGGGCATGCAGCCCTGGCCGTCGCCGGCGACCCCGATGCGCGCATCCTCCTCTACGCCGAGGTGGAGGAGGACCTGGATCACATGATCCTGCGCTACGCCCCGCCCGGCGCGGAGAAGCTGCGGTGCGCGCTGGAGTTCGGCGAAGTGGCCGACGCGGTTCGCGACGCGTGGGAGCACTCCCGGGAGGCAGGCCCCCGCTACCGCTGGCGCGCCATGGTCTACCTGGTCGAAGACCGCAAATTCCGCGTCCAGCTCCTCTACGACGCCGACGTGGACCCCGAGCTTTCGATGTACGACAAAGAAGATCGGCTGCTCGCGGAGCACTTCCCTGGGATGGAGGTCGAGCCGGTGGATCTGCCCGGCGCCGTAGAGCTCACTCTGGACGACCGGCCGTTCTGGAAGAAGCTCTGGGGCTGACCCGTCGTGCCTGCGCCGCTTCAACAAGAGAGAGGCCCCGCACCGGTTCCGGTGGCGGGGCCTCTTGTCTGATAGGTTGGCGTCTACCGGGCCTGTTATCGAGGTTTGGCGCGTCCGCCATTCGCCAAGAGCATTCTTAACGCGCCGTTATTGTGCTCGTCTGTTTTTTGAGATAGAATTGTAGCCGCAGTACCGAAGAAACGATAAGAGCACACCCGCCGCGAGGCGGGGCCGCAAAGCTAGGGGTCTCACGGAGACAGCCCGGCTGCCGAACCTTCGCCCTCCTCCCGATGCCCTCCCGCCAGTCCCTGGCTGTACGGGTGCGTGGTCCACCCCGCGCCACGTCCTGCACCAGCACAGCCTTTACTCATTCCTTCCGACCCCCCTTCTTCGCGGGTTCCATGAACCGTACCCCTTGGCGACGCCCAGAGCGGCTCCGCATCTGGGCATCTGCTCTGATTCTGATCACGGTCAGCGCGTGTGCGGACGTGCGCCACCCGACCGGCCCCACCGCCGCCGCGGATACGGCGGGCAACTTCGCGCGACTGAGCCAGCGGGCCGCCAACAGGCCCCGCTTCGACATCAACGCGAACGGCGAGTTCGTGAACGCCAACATCGAGGTCACGCAGGGAAGCTACCTCACGTTCGAGGTGGAGAGCACCGAGAACGGCTGGTGCGACACCCTGTACCTCGGCGGCGTGCTGAGCGGCACCCTCTTCACGGGCGTCGGTCCGTGGTGGTGCGGCAAGCCGGAACCGGTCACCATCGGCCCTGTCGCGACCGGCGGCACCTACACCATTGTCACGGAGACCTCTCGCTACTGGGCGAAGATCGGATTCCCCGGCACGGCGCGAATCCGATCCATGTTCAACGGTGGGTCGTACCGCGTGTACATCGAGGACAGCGACGACAACGACTTCAACGACATCGTGCTCGTCGTGACGGTGCGGCAGCCAGAGCTGGCGCTGACCTGCGGCACGCTTACGGGCCAGGAGTTGAAGAAGCCCGTCTCAGGGCAGACCATCGACGTCCAGATCACGCGGGGCGACACGCTGAGCTGCGAAGCCCGCTCCCTCAACCGCGAACGCGGGCCCGCGTGGTCGCGCGGGTGGAAGTTCAACGGCAAGGCTCGTGAAGACGGCGACACCGAGTCGAACGTGTGGCGGGGTGTGATGGTCCAGAGCGGCGTCATCGAGGTGAAGGCGCACACCGGGCTCCGGCGCGACCCCAGCGCAGGCGAAGAGACGCTGAAAGCCACCGTCACGGTTACGAACCGGGACTGGAGCGGTCGGTCACCGGTTATCCATGCTGAGACGGTGCGCAATGGCACCGATCCGGATCCAACCACAACTCTTCCGGCTCGGGTCGAATTCACGCACCATCTGGGAACCACCTTCTTCCGTGCCGATCAGCAAGACTACCGAAGGGACTACCCCGAAGACCCAACGGCCGAGGTGCGCGGCGGACCAAACAACGGCCTGTTCTACTACAAGGACCTGACGTTCCCGGCGTATGCTGCCATCGTCCTGAATGACGACGCCATGGCCCGCGGCAGCTTATTCTATCTCAGCCAAGCTGAGGAGCGGAACGGAAACGTGATCAATTTCGGAGGAACCAACTACTGCCCGCGCTCGTACGTGACAGGGGATCTCCGGGCGGACGTTTTGAGGCACGAGGAGAAGCACGTTGAAGTGTTCCAGACTGTTCGCGCGTTCGCCCTCGCCGATTCTATCCGCGCGTGGGAAACAAGGGTAGATAGCCTCGGCGACGCCGAGATGGTGGATGCGTACCGGAGGGAATGGAGGCGCACCTTCCTGCTCGGAGCCTCGGAAAGCAAGCGCGTCGTAGATGCTAAGAATGGACCGTACCTGGTTACCTTTGGAACCCGGGCTAAGCCGTGCACCCTCTACTCTACTTCCGGCGTGGACCTAAAGAACGAGGGCGACAACTGAGATGACGAACACGATTCAGCGGCTGATCCGCGCCCTCGCATTGATCGCCTCGGTCATCGCCGCAGCTCCCGAGGGCGCGCACGCGCAAAGCGGCGCGGCCAATCCGATCGCGATGAAGCACCGCAACGATTGTCGGCTCGCGGCACACGTGCTGACCAGAGGCGAGCCGCATACGAAGCGCGCCTGGGCGCGGAATTACATCTCGAGCTGTCCCGAGGAAGGGCCGCCAGCCATCGCGCGGGAATGGCGGGCAGTACCTGCCGACACGGCGGCGGTCCTACAGCTGATGCGTGCCAGCACTGCGATTCGCGATGTGCGCATCTACGAGCGGGTACGCGAGGTCGTCGAGGACCGTTCGCGTCCCGATGTGATCCGCGTGGGGGCCATGCATGTGCTGGACAGCTACGTCAACCCGCTTCACGGCGGATGGTTCGGGAGCGTTCCGCCAGAAGGTGGCGAAGTCAAGGTCGTACATCCGGAGACCGCCCTCGTTACGCATGCGCCGTACGCCAATGGCCCTCTACCGCTCGTCGCTCCGGTGCGAGAACCGGTGCTCCAGCTCCTCCAGCGCGTGAGCGCCGCGCGCGACGTGGAGCCGCTGACGGTGTGGTATGCGGCAGCCGCGCTCGCACTCCGGATCCAGGAGGAGATCGAGTGGAATCGGTGACCTGCGAAGGCGCGTCCCCACGCGGGGGCACCGCGTCGGGTAATCGCTGTCGAAGCGGAGCGTGCGGCTGCGTCATGCCGCACGCCCCGACCTCTCCCCACATGTCGCAGAACCGATATCCCCAACATGCTTCGCAGCCTGTTCTCGATCCTGCTGGCGTTCGTTGCGGCTCTGCCGCTCGTGCCCGTTGAGTCCCGCGCACAGGATCAGGGTCCAAACCCGCTCATGGTCAAGCACCGCAGCGACTGCCGTCTGGCGGCGCAGGTGCTCATCACCGGCGAGCCTCGAGCGAGACGCGAGTGGGCACGCGACTACATCGCGAACTGCGAGAACGAGGGTCCCCCCGCGATCGTGCAGGAGTGGCGCGCCGTGTCCGGCGATACCGCGTCGGTCATAAAGGTGATGCGCGCGAGCACGATGATTCACGACGCACGGATTTACGAGCAGGTGCGCGCCGTTGCCCTGGACCGCTCGCGTCCGGACGTGGTTCGCGTCGGAGCCATGCACGTGCTCGACAACTACGTCGATCCGCACCACGTCGGTTGGTTCAGCGCCGTTCCGGCTGCGGGGCGTGAGGTCGGGCAGGTTCTTCCCGCGGGAGGAGTCGTCACGGTCCGATGCCACTCACCGGTTCGGTGAAGGCCCCCGTCCTCGACCTCCTGCAGCGGATCGGCGCCGCGAGAGGGGTGGAGCCGGTGAGCGTGTGGTATGCGGCCAGCGCGCTCGCCCGGCGCATCCAGCAGGAGATCGAGTGGCGGAATTGATGTCACTGAGTAGGCGGCAACAGCCACCTGGCACATCGTCCTTCCGGCGGTGATCGCACCATCGTCAGGGGCTGGAGTCGCCTACGTGCGCGTCAGACCTCCCCTCGTCATAACCAGGTTCACCCTGATGATTCGCAACTTGGTCGGAGTCCTGTCTACGTGCGCCGCGGCCCTATCGCTCGTGCCCGCCGAATCATCCGCGCAGGATCGGGGTGCAAACCCGCTCTTGGTGAAGCACCGCGCCGACTGCCGACTGGCAGCACAGATCCTGATCACCCCTCAGCCCCACACCAGACGCGATTGGGCGCGTGGTTTCATCGCCAACTGTGAGAACGAAGGCCCGCCGGCGATTGTTCAGGAGTGGCGCAACGTACCGAGCGACACGGCCGCGGTCGTCCAGCTCATGCGCGCAAGCACTGCGATTCGCGACATGCGCATCTATGAGCAGGTCCGATCCGTGGCCGTGGACCGCTCGCGTGCGGACGTGGTCCGCGTGGGAGCCATGCACGTGCTGGACAACTACGTCGATCCGCATCATGCCGGCTGGTTTATGAACCGACCACCAGCAGACGGCCAGGTCAGGCGAGTATATCCCGCGAACGCGCTCGCGATGCACGCGTTATACACGAACGGTCCGGTCCCACTCGTCGGCTCCGTGCGCGCACCGGTGCTGCGGCTTCTTCAGCAGATCGCCGCGACGCGCGGGGTGGAGCCGGTGACGGTGTGGTACCCTGCGGCGGCGCTCGCGAAGCGGCTGGAATATCAGGTAAACCGATAGGCAGTAGACATTCCTCGTAACAACGGACAGAGGCTGCACGGCGCTATGCGCTGTGCAGCCTTTCCGTGTGGGCAAGAGGAATTCCCGCGTAATGAGCACAACTTCATAGAGCCTCCAGCAGAACAAGCTTGCGAGCAGGGGCGCACGGCGTAAATTGTGACACCCTGCGCACGTGCCCGTACAAACGGTAGCGTCTTAGGATGTCAATTCGCGTAGTCGCCGCCGTGATCGAACAAGGTGGCCGATATCTTGTCTGCCTCAGACCTCACGGTAAGCGCCACGGCGGCCTCTGGGAGTTTCCGGGCGGCAAGGTCAAGGGTGGCGAGTCGACTTCTCAGGCTGTGGCTCGAGAGCTCGCAGAGGAGCTCGCGGTGGCGGTGACCTTCACCGGGAGAGTCCTCTTCGCACGAGCAGACCTCGGGTCCGAGTTCGTGATCGAGTTTGTTGAGACTGAGATTCGAGGTTCACCGGTACTGCTTGCCCATGACCAGCTCGTCTGGTGCCACCCGGAAGAACTCCTGCAACTCCCGTTAGCTCCAAGCGATCGCGACTTCGTTCTGGAGCACCTCACTCAAGGATGAAAGTACCATCTATGTTCGTCTCGGGAGCTGTGTACCGGCGTAGGGAACTACACCAGCAATTCGGCGGTCAGCAGCAGGGTGGAATCAGCACGCCTGCGCGCTACCCCATGGTGTGGATCTTCACGGGCGAGCAGGGTGGTCAGTACGGGTACGAGGACGGATTCAGGAACGATGGTACGTTCTGGTATACAGGCGAGGGGCAGATTGGGGATATGGAAATGGTCCGCGGGAACCTTGCCATTCAGAACCATTTCCAGCTCTCTAAATCGCTCCACCTCTTCGAGTATACGGGACCAGGCACCGTCCGGTACGTCGCCGAGATGCTGTATACCGGACACCATGTAGAGGTTGCTGCCGATCGAGAGGGAGCGCCCCGACGCGTTATCGTGTTCGAGCTCGCGCCAGTCAACTCTGAGAAAGGAACTGCCGCCGCAGATATTGTCGTTCGGCCGCCAGCGAACGATTTGGCAAAGACGAAATCTCTCCAGGAGCTCAGGCAGATTGCGCTCGAAACTGCCTCCCTCGACGCCACCCCACAGCAAAGAAAAGCGAACGCCTACTATCGCAGCCAGGCTGTGCGCGCATACGTACTGCGACGCGCTGCGGGGTTTTGCGAGGGCTGCGGATCTGAGGCCCCGTTTCTCACGCCATCTGGCTCGCCGTATTTAGAGCCGCATCATATTCGCCGACGGGCGGATGGCGGGCCCGATCACCCGCGATGGGTGGTCGCTTTGTGTCCCAACTGCCACCGACGCGTTCACTTCAGCGGCAGCGGCGCGAATTACAACCAACAACTCGCCGAAAAGGTTGTTGTACTAGAGGAGAGCCATCTAGGCGCGTCCGCCTAACACAAAAGGTCAGAGTACGACGGCGTGGCATCCGCGTTTGGGCGGAGGCGATCAAGATCGCTGCGAGCCTACCCTCGTTTAGAACGCGTGGGATCGACGACCTGGTCGCCCGGTCCGACGCTCCCCAACTCAAACGCTTCAGCTCCCCCGAGCCCGCGGCCGAAGCTCACGTGCCGTATCTCCAGTAACGTCATCGACAAAGCTTCGTGAGCTCGACAGGGAGATTCCTGGAGGTGTCTGCCGCCCCAGCCGCAGCACAGATTGCGTCCTCGGTGCGCACGATACGTTGTTCGAGTTTTGTGAGGGAGTCGGTTATGACCTTTTGTTGCGCTGCCGTGAGCCGTTCAATCAACTCGCGTTCGTGGGTAGCGACACCTCGCATCTCTGATTGAGCTTGCCATGCAATGCCGATTAGCGTAACAAGGGCTCCGATGAGAGCTATTGCACCGCCGACCGTGAACCACCGCGTCGCGGCGGTAATGCGTGCATTCTGACTTCTGAGGTTCTCATCAACCCTTCTGCTCTGCTCCTCAACCTTTAGGCCAAGTGATGGCAGCGAACTCTCGACGTGGCTTACTCCCGCTTTGCGAAAATTCGCGGCGATGGGATCGTCCCGGCGGTGGTCAGGAATCGGGTGCTTCGGCTCGCGGAACGGTACAACAAACGGTGCTTCGAGCCCCCCGCTTGTGGAGCTCTCCAAAACACTGCCGCCGTCAGTGTTTTGATTTCGGGTGGTATTCAGCTTCGTGAATTCAACGGAGACGATGCGCTGCCCGCCATAAAACCTGTAGGGATTGTTGGTCAGGTTGTGCAGTGGAAATGCTAGGCGCCCCTGGTACCCCGCGTCTACGAGCGGTCCGGTCCCGAGGAGCAGGCCACGATATACATTCCGGACGCGCAGGTTGAATCTAATCGCGATATAGTCGGGGAGCTGGAGGTATGGTTCGAGCGTAACGAACGCAATTGAATTAGGCGGGAGTTCGAACGCGGTGCCGTCAGCAATCTCGACTGTCCTCTCCTTCAGTTCCTCATCCCACAGCACGGCCCTCCCAAGCAGGGGAAGGTCTAGCGACGCCAGTTGCAGGTCTTCGCGAGAGAAGCTGAACGGGTACAGCATGCCTGTGTCCGCGATGTATGTGCATGCAGACGAGGATGGCAACAGGCCCGCAGGGATATTAGGGTGCGGATCCCGACGCTGGTGCTCACGAAATCGAAGGATCGCCTCCTCTAAGGAACTTGGTTTACGAGCCTTCAGCGCTTTCAGCGCCAGATCCGCCTCGCGACCGAGGTTATCATGATACTCCAGTGCGCGAGCATGGGCGCGCTCAACCGCCGCAGTCAGTTCAGCGCCAGACGGAGTCTCACGACGATTGCTCGCGGCCTGTGACTCGGAATGCTGCGAGAGGCGGTCGCCACCGCTCTCCGCACTACCAGCGCGCTCGGGATAGGGGCCACTAGTACCGTTGTTCGTCACCGCGCGCCTACGTGCAGGCATGAGACCCCCGGCGAGCGGTCGTACCAAAGGGCAACCCGAGACTTCAGCTGGCCACAAGCCGCAGCTACGTCAACCCCATTTGTGCAATACTGTTCAGGACGCAGACCGTAGGCGGTCAAGATCGCGGCGAATTCTGCCACTCGCTCACTTGGCTGCCATGCGACATTGAGAACAGGGTTTAGACGGTTGAGTTTAACAACATCTCCAGGGCGTAGAATTGAGGCTAGACGTAAGGCGTCGGAGCGTGCGTCGTTGAGTCCCGAGATCAAGACATAGTTCCATTCGAGCATACCGGGACGGGAGGCAAGAAACGCGCGGCCGGCTTCCAGCACTTCCGCCAAGGGAGCAGCGTGCGGGATCACCGTCCGGCGCTGAGCATCTGTGGTCGCATGAAGTGAGACCTGCAGTTTGAGTTCGGGGGGCGCCGACTCCGACAGCCAGGTCACGATATGTGGCTTGATCGCTGTAGTGGAGACCGCAGCCCGCGACGACTGACGCAGATGCATGAGTCTTTGGAGCGCCTCAAGTAGCGCCTCCGCGGCACCTTGTGATAGAAGAGGCTCCCCTTCGCCCATCGCGCTAAAGAGCACCGGCTTCTCCACCTTCCAGGGCACAGTCGCCTCCACAACAGCGTACACCTGCGCAACCATTTCATCCGCGGACATGCGGCGGCGGAAGGGCGTCGCCGCGCAGAACCCACAGCGCACAGGGCATCCAACGGCTGTCGAGAAGCAGAGGATATGCTTCTCCGGGCGGTCGACATAGGTGCACTCCACAAGCGCATCGCCCGCATCTAATACGTATTTGGTCGTTATCCCGTCGACACTCGGGAATGCGTGCACTATCTGCATCGTTCGGCTCTCCCGGACATCCATCGGCGGCCGGTTGGGATCACATTCAAGAACTCGAGGCGCCTCTCTCACAGCGCTTCCCAGGTACCGTTTACCGCGTAGGTCAGATGAGTAGGGTCGGGCAGGAGGACTGGCCCCGGGAACGTAAGCTCCACTACAGCAGACGCACGGTATGGAGACTGGTCTGCGGTGAGAAATGTGTCAGCCCCTCGGACAGGTCGAATGCCGCGCGTCCACCGCGGTGCCCCCGAGTTCCACTTGCAAAATTCCGGCACAGGGAGAGGGTTGCTGTTGAAGAGGAGATCGGTCGGGACCCGGAGGATGGCTATAGACTCATTAGCGTACCTCTCGAAGTGGCGCTGCCCCGACGGGATCGGGCGAGTATCACTACCGGGCCAGAAGAATACGCGGTTATTCAGCATCTCGACCACATCACCGAACGTCCATGTATCGGAAAGGACGACGTTACTCGCCCGGAGCGGTGCCTGGTCCCGCAGGTGCACGACTTCTCCGTCGATCTCAATACAAACGCTCACTGGCCGGTGCTCGCGTGCAAGGTGAGTGCGTCCGGCAAGGGCGGCGAGTTGCAGAGTCGGGTATAATCGGCGTTCCCTGCGGATCCGCGGAAGGTTGGCGGCGCTTGTGAGGTGAAACGCGTATGGTCGGACTCGTGCAAATTCCGCAAGCGAAAAGGCCATGGGCAGGTGTTGTGGGTTGTTGAACGGCCGGTCGGCGGCAACCGCGTCACCATTGGCGACGGTCGATAATATTCCGGTAGTCGAACCGGGTCACAATGAGGGAGACCGGCGCCCCCGCTACGCGCTCGATCTCCTCCACAAACTGGATAGTATCCGGGACTAGTTGGTCAAAGCGTCGCGCTGCCCGATTCGCCGCGTCAAGGTGGTCGGTGAAGCTCAGCGCGATATCAGTAGGACCGTTAAGTGTCGCTGCTCGCCGGAGCAAGGTCCAGTCGAACTCAGCCACACGCCGATCGCGCTTTGTCGTCGTCGTCTTCTCACGCGCCTTGAGTTCGGCAGCGTCTAGGCCCGCGCGATTCGCTACCGTCTTCCAGTCAAGTTCGATTGGCATGTGCCCAGAGGTTCCACCGGGCGGGTCCTGCACGCGGATAGGATAGCTCCGAGAGACCATCACGATCCGGCGGACCCTCGTTGGAGCAATTCCAGCGTCGGCGAGGCATCCACTCACTGTGGTATCGCGGGATGTGACATAAGGGTACTCGCCGTGATGAAGGCTGAGACCAGTCCCCTGCGTGCCCTCCAGGAAAATCCGCTTGCCAGCCGCATACGCGCGATCAAGTACGTCGAGCGTCGGGCGCAAGAACGGCTTCAGGCCGGGAAAGTCCTTAGCGAGCCGCACCTTCCGCTTCGCTCCGGTTCTGAGAACCTTGCGCGCAGTAGCCGCACCGACACCCTGACCCGTGGAGCCGATCGAGCCAGTGAGGCGCCGAGCCTCCTCTGCTAGGTCGCCAGGTTCGATGATCATCGCATGCGGGTCAATGCGTAACCGACTCGGGTCCAAATGCGCTTTATTTATCTCCTCGAGGAGGCGCACGGGCTCAAGCGTCGCCCCAGGTCCAAGAACTATCTCGGTATGCGGCGCTCGGTTGGTCCCGGAAGGGAGGTGGTAAAATGTGTCCGGCACCGGTTCCTGATAAACTTGATGGCCCGCATTCGGACCACCCACCCGCACCAGAACGTCGTACTCGGGAGCAAGATAACCGACGACGTTCCCCTTTCCCTCACTGCCCCACTGCCCACCTACGAGAACATCAACAGTCCGGTCGAGGCCTCGCCCGTAGAGACCAATTCGGCTCGCGATCCGCACGACTACATCGGCGATCGTGTTACGCTCCGTGTTCACCACGATATCCGCGATGTCGTTGAGTGTGTCCGCCTGTTGCTCCGTTCGGTTCTCAAGGACAGCATCGTAGCTCGCAAGCTCCTGCACCTCGCCCTCGCGGGACCCAAACCGCTCCTCGCGCACAGCCTTGGACGCAGTGAGGTGCACATGCATCACCCTTGACCCATAGGCGCGCCGCACTGCGTCGCATTGGGCCCGTATCCGGACCGCATCCACAACGACTATCGACTCCGCGCCCTCTGGACCCATCGTGTCAATGAAGCGGCGCAACTCGGTTGCGACCCACGCTCCCTTGGTCTCCCGATCTAACGCCTCCCCCGCCCTTTGAAGCGCACCACGTTCCGGCTCCACCTTCTTCAATTGATGAATCACCTCTCGGGTCTTGAAGAGGCGAACCCCAAAACGCTCGTCTAGGGCCGCAGCGACGTCGGACTTTCCGGTAGCGACGTGCCCTGAGAGCAGTACGATTCTGCGTGGCACCTACGCCTCCCCGACGTGCGTAGGCGCTGCGGACCTAGAGGTACCCATCGGCAAATCGTACACGGTAACACGCCGGCCCGTCCGCGCGAACGCGTCCCGGATCATATCCTCAATCACTTCCCACCTTCCCCCCGCCTGACCCGCACCGATGCGCGGCATATGTACGCTAAGGTCGTGCAAAACCGCCGCGGCAGCCGCGTTCTCTAAACCCTCTTGTAGTGCCTCGTAGCGAAGGCGCGGGGTCGAAGACGGGCCATACCCGTGCTGCGCGACGACGCTCGCAACCCATATACCTGCGGTAGCTTCAGTTAGGTGGAGCCGGCCCAGGCGAGGTCCTGGCGTTCCTACCCACCAGGTCTTGAAGGACCGCTGTACGTTCGGATATACGCGACGAAGCACCGACGCGAATCCACTCCCGCCCCACGTAGGGCTCGCATCGTTAACCACATGGACGATCAACGAGCGTTCGCCTCGAGGTTCGGTGGCGTCCCCGCGGACGTAACGGATCCACTCGGATGCGCCTTGAGCGGCGACTTCGTCGGGGCGCCAAACGAGTCCTGTAACGCGCGGGAATTTCCCCCCCGGGTACGGCGGAATCCCTACGCACTCCACATGCACGGGTATATCGCTCCGCCCCCAGGATTCCTCACCGGCGGAAGTAAACCCAATGCTGAGACACTCTGCCACATGGGACCCGGTCGGGAGCACCAATCCCGGCCGAACACCCGGGACTCCCCAGGCGGGTGATGGGACCAGATAGTCGACGCGGTACCTGCCTTGAGGTGTGCGGGAGGCGACAAACATCGCCATCTTCTGGGTGGAAGCACGCGCAATTCGAATAAGGATTGCTTCGGTTGAGACATCGAACCGTTCACGCTCTGTTAGAAGCCGCTCGATATCGGGGTGCTCGTCGGCGGGGACCGAAACGCTGGTGATCGGCATGACGATTTCGGCTGCCGCGATGTTGCACAATGCTTCTAGTTGCCAGTCGTCGCCCTCAAGCGTCAAGTGTGGCGCACGGTTGCGTACCTGTTCCGCGCAGTCCGGGAAAAACGTATGCGCAATTTCATGCGCCACAGAGTACCGAACGCGACCACGAGGACGGTTTGGGTTGAACTCGATCTGTAAACCGCGGGTGCCAATTGGGACGGTGCGGGCGTCGCGAACCGCATCGGTAGGCATCGCAGGAATTTTTAGGAACTCTGCGAGGGCGAGTGGATCGAACGGTGGGCCAGACCATCCTGCATCCATCGCCCGCAGCACCACCGTTCGTGCATGGTGAGTGATTGCGGCAACGGGGTCCGCGTCACCTGCGAACTTGCGAACCGATTGGTGGGTCCAGAACTGGCTCAGAGCCGCCTCTCTCATCGTTGCGGGAACGTCGACGGTGCAGCCGAGGCGTACCCGGAGTGGAGGACCGTAGATGCCGGTCGGATGCGGCAACCCTCCGCAGGGTACAACCCAATAGATCTTACGGCCTGTTGAAGCTAAGGCGTACCGGTCCGAAACGGAATCGTCTTCTGCCAGGAGACGCACATCGCTGTCCGACACGTGGCGCAACCGGAGCGGATCTAGAGCGATGCTGATTTCGACGTTTGGAGTAGAGGCCGGTTAGCTTTCGGTGTGCCGATGCCCCGGCGCGTGGCAACGTGGAAGGGATGGAGCGACTCGCGCGGTCGATTCTGCCTCTTTTCTCTTGCCGCGCCCGGGTCGCTCAACGCGGATTTTGTCGACAAACCAATCCCGCCACCATACGGCACTAGGTTGAACGTTTCTCGAAGGCTACCGTTCCGTTGACAGACTGGCGACTCCATTCGAGGCCACCTCCCATGATCCGACCAACACGCAGTCCTTTGTCTCGCCTGGCCTCCGGGAACTTCATGCGCCACATGCCGGCGGGCTCGTGAGCCGTGCTTCACCCTCACTCTGCGGGAGCCGCCGCGCTGCTTCAGCTGGAGATCAACCGCCTCTCGCCCGAGGAGCGGGCCGAGATGCAGCGGCTGCACATGACTGCTCTGGAGATGGCGATCCCTGAGGACGCGCTCTGGATGTTCCTCCCAGCGACCAGCGAGCCCTCTCTTCCGGTGCAGCGCGAATTGTTCCGGTTACGGCGGTGCACGGCGGCTCGCCTGCGGATCCGCGCACGGGGGGAACGGCGCCCGACGCGGAGTTCTCGCGTTCAGTCGATCCGGAGCGGCCAAGTGCACGAGGACAATGCGCGACGGTCGGACCACACTTTATGGCGCCTGCGAGATCGGCTCGCTAACGTGGTTCATCGGGCATAGTCGGATACGCGAGGGCGCGAATGGCCGGAGACCGGGAGGCGCCGCCCCAGAGAGCAGCACGCCCGCACATCGTCCCGCCCGCGCCGGGGTGGCGGATGGACGCGCGCGGCCGGCCAGAGGGCTGGCCCGTGCTCGATGACGTCGATGGCGCGCTGGGGCTCACGCTCTGGCGCGCCTTGCGCGCGGTATGGACGTGGGTGGACACTCCCCCGGACCGGCGAGGCGGCCTGTCCCAGGAGCCCACGCGCGAGGTCCGCGAGCGGTTGGCCTACGCAGCGATCGAGGCCCCGGAGCTTGCAGACGCGTTTGGCACGTTTGCGCTGCTCGCGCGAGCGGCGGACGTGCTCAATGGAGCACAACTGGCTGAGGCGTGCCACGCCGTCCACAATTGGGCGGAGGGGCGCGGGATCACGGAAACCGCGGTGCACTTCGCCGAGGCCGCCGCCCATGCAGACGAGGAAGACGCGTCGCGTGCGAACGTGGCGGGCCGGACCTGCCGGCGCGCCGCGCTCAACGAACGATCAGCAGCCTGGTACGTCCGCGCCTTCCGGCTCTCCGTGCGCGCTCACAATCGGGTCGAAGCCATTCGTGCGCTGTTGGGCTACGGCGCACTCCTGACGGAGCTCGGACGCCACCGTGAAGCCCGCGTCGTTTTCCAGCGTGCAGCTCGCCGGGCCGAGAGGACCGGCCGGCGGCGTCAGGCGGCCGAGGCCTACCACGATCTTCTCACGATCGCGGCGGAGATCGGCACCATTCCGGAGGCCGCTGCACATCTTCGCCAGGCGATTCGACTGTACCCTTTGCGGCACCCGGCGCTCCCTGCGCTGGCGCACGACTGGGCGTGGCTCCTCGTGCGGCTTCATCATTACTCCGCCGCGCTGCCGCTGCTCGATCTGGCGACGACAGGCACTCCGCGCCCCGCCGTCGAAACGGTCATGCTGGCGACACTCGCCAGAGCAGCCGCTGGTGCCGGGCAGGTGGCGCGCTTCGAGGAAGTCGAAGGGCGCGTGCTACGGCTGGCCGGCTTGCACGACGAGTTCGCTCCCGCCGCCTTCATCCACCTGGCGGAAGCGGCGAGAGCATTTCGCGACTGGAGCAAGGCAGAGCGCTACGCGAACGCTGCACGTGAAGCTGCGCAGCGGCGCGAACACGCTCTGGTACTGAGTGACTCGGTGGTGCTGCTCGCGCGGATCGCACTTCGAGAGCCCTCTCCGCGGGAGGAACTGGTCCCGGAGCCGGAGCTCGTCCGTGGGTTGACTCGGCGGTTGGCTGCACGGCTCCGGAAATGGAAGGACATCGAATCCAGCTGATCCTGGTCAGTTGCCGGACCCGATTGTGTAGCCGCCGCGTTCCGTGACTGCCGCCGAATCGACCGTCGTCTGTCCGCCCGTCGAGTTGACGGTTGCCGCGCTGGAGGTATCTGAGGGAGCCTCTCCCGTTGTACCCCGGTGCCCGGAACCGAATGTGCCTCCACCGGCGGCCTCGCCGAGGCTGAATCTCGCTTCCGTTGCGTTTCCACTCCCGAATGTATGTCCGTCACTGTTTGCGGCGGTGGGAGACTGAACACATCCAGAGAGCGCCATTCCGAGGGCGCATGCGGTGGTGAAGGTGTACAGGCGCTTCATGGTGTGCCGTCCTTGTGGGAAGCTGGGGAGAGTGCAGGCGAAGTGGCCCCAATCTAGCCGGCACATACCCCACCCGCCACGAAGCGCCACCATCAAAACCGGCAGATTGCGCCACCACCCGGCGCGACCGGCACAGATGCTGGAGGGCCGAGCTCGCTAACGCGCAGCAGGCGATCGAACTGATTCGGGGCGACGGGTTCTGCGGTCAGATCCGGGCCAATGCTAAACGGATGATCAGCCGCGGACTTCGCGTTTGGACAACCCGGCTGTATGTGGTGAACGAGGCCGGTCAGGAAGCCACCCTGAACGGGCACTCCTACTTCGAGTATGGGGGTGCGGATCCGGTCCCACCATGTGGCTCTGGTCCGGCTCCATCGGGCCGAAGACCATCGCGCATGAGGCACTGCACGGGATGCCCAACCTGGACGGGAGCGGGTCTCGATACTGCCAGCACAACCAGATGACCCCCATGGGGATGACGATGAACGAAACCGCAAAGGCCTGCGCCAGTTGATGACGGAACTACGATGATCACGACGTTGTTTGCGGTGCTCCAGCTGGCCGGGGGTCCTCCTCCGGTGGACAGCGCTTCCGTTTACGCGCTTCTGCTCCAGGGCGTTCGGGCAGAGTACGCCGATGCGCGTATCGTGCTTTCGGAAACCCGCTCCGGCGTGGGCTGCATGCCTCATTGCGGGGCATCCGTGCCCGACGAGTCGCCCATCACTCCAGAGCCGCGGCAAGCAAATGAGGCGACACACGGGCCAGCGTTGGTCGCTCAGCTGCGCGAGAAGAAGTTGATCGACGGTACCTGCTCGGTTTCGCCGAGAGTTTACGGCTGCGCGGAAGCCACGAACGCCGTTTTCGTCGGCCTTGGCGAGATCGCCGAGCGACCGGAAGGCAGCCCGCCTCCGGCCGAGGGGCCTTACTGGGTTCGGGTGGCGATACTGGACATGCGCCGCTCACCGCCCTCGCGCCAGGCTGACGAGGACGCTGCGCACCCGGTGGGCTTTGGCTACTGGGCTCTGGTTAGAGAACAGGAAGATGGAACCTGGCGCGTGGTGAGGCGCTTGCCCGCGTTCTCGTTGTAGGGCCGGGAGTGTGAAGGTGTCCCACGATCCAGCCGGGCCGTGCCCGTTACTGTTGCCCCCTGATAACAAACCTTTGCGCATAGCCCGTCATTTGCGAGGCAGATGACGGGCTATGTGCGCGCTCCCCGTTCACCGCGCGGCCGGGGGATCCGGCGGCTCGCTACCTCGGGAAACGTTCGGGGCAGGGAGGCGGAGAACCTGTAGGACTTGGCGCGGCGCCGCGACGCTTCACATCCGCAAGCCGCGGTCATACACCCGCCTACCCTTTGTCCTCGTGAGGCACGACAGCCTCGAACGTTGCCCGCGCCGCCGATTGCACGTGTGGATCGTCGCCATTGAGCGCGCGCTGGATCTCGCGCCGAACCTCGTCAGCGCGTGGTAGCGGCTCCGGGCGCGCCGCTATCCGCGCCAGCGTCTCGAGCGCGACCACTCGAAGGCTGACCCAGGTCGTAGCGAAGGGCCGTGAAGCAGAGGTCGACCACCAGGCCGGTGTCGGGCACGTTCTCCGCCCACTCCGGCAGCGCGAACTCCAGCGCCATCTCGTCTGGCATCGGCTCGCCCACGCCGTCCCGCACGATCATTCCGCCCCAGCCGTACGCGACCGGCGTGTGGGTGACGACGAAGTCATCCGGGCGACCACGATCCTCCGGCATCTGGTGCCTCGTACGCGCTGGGTGAGATGTGCGCCGCCCCCATTATCCCGCGATGGAGCTGCAGCGCCCGTGCCGGTATGTCCACGTGCGCTGCGGCCACTAGCAGCGGAGGCGCCTCCCGCCTTCTTCCCTCTCCTCACCACGGCCGCGGGGGCGGTGCGGCCGGCGAAGTGCTGGTGCTGGGCGTGGGCGTCGCGGGGCTGCAGGCGATCGCCCCCGCGCGGATGCTGGGCGCGCAGGTCTCCGCGTACGACGTGCGGGCCGCCGCGGCGTAGGAGGCGCGCTCCCTGGGCGCCCGCGGCGCCACCGTTCGTTATGCCATCCACCCCGTCGCCGGGCGGATGCCGGGGCACATGAACGTGCTGCTTGCCGAAGCCAACGTGCCGTACGACCACCTCTTCGAGATGGACGAGATCAATAAGCAACTCGCCCGCACAGACGTGGTACTGGTGATTGGCGCCAACGACGTGCAGACCACGCAAAGAACGTCATCGTCCTCAAGCGGAGCATGGCGGCCGGGTACTCCTGCGTGGAGAACGACCTCTCCTATCTCCCCAAAACATCGCCGTGCTCTTTGGCGACGCCAGGAAGTCGCTGGAGGCGCTGGTGGCGGAGGTAAGGCTGGTGTGAGGTCAGCAGAGTGAATGCCAAGAGGCTTGGACGGACAGGACTGCGTTCGCAGAACGATTCGATCTCCGGTCCGACTGCCTGTGGCCAGGGAAGCCCAGCATCCTCCGGAGCGGCTCCTCCTCGTACAGTGACAGCCAGGTAGTCCATGCCCTACCGCTTTCGCTGCCCCGAGCTGGTTCTCGCCGCAAGCCGTGCGTCCACCCGGCTTGCGCCACAAACAAACTCGTTGCGGTTGCGGGTAATGACGTATAATATGCCTGCGCCCTGCATAAGCCTGGCCTAATTAATGTCCGTTGATTCGAGTTCCCTGGTATGCGCGATCCAAGTACCCGCCTCGGTGCGTTCACGCTCTGGCTGTTGCTTTTTTCCCCGTCAGCCGTGTCGGGGCAAGCCGAGCCGCACCCTTGCCCGGAAGGGCCCCTCCGCCTCGCACTTGTGTTCGACCAATCTCTCAGCACTCCGATCGCCTCCACCCGGAACGCCTATCCAGCGATCCTCTCAGCGTTCCATTCCGCGTTACGTCCCTCTGACCGACTCGTCGTCTTCCGGCTCCCTGGTGCCAGGGAGAACGAGGTCGAACGGATCGAAGAAGTCACCGGCGAACGCCCTGTCCAGGCGAACAGGATCGTAGGCGAGATCCTTAAGTACCCCACGCACGACAGCGACCTTGCCGGAGCCATACGATCGATTCAGAAACGCTTCCAGGATGATCCGTGTCGGCCCGCAGTGGTCCTCATTACGGATGGATCGCTCTCGCCGAACAAGGAGACGTCGGAGGATGTTTCCGACGACGAGGTGAAACTTGTCGTAGAGGAGTTCCGGTCTGCCGTCCGTGAAGCACAGAAGAGCGTCGATCTTTACGTCCTTGGCTTTCGGGGAGATGCACGCCTTGCGATCGACTCCACGTACTGGCCGCAGCCGAGAAGGGTGGTTAGGGACGATTATTGGGATGTGGATCTGAGCACGCTGCGGGGCGACAGCCTGCTGAGACGTACATTCTCCGGCCGGTATTTCCCATATTCGAGCGGGGCAGTGACCGATCTGCTCCTCTTCTCTCCGAACGCGGTCTTTCCAGCCGCACTTGGCTATGTTACCGGGCTTCCAAGTCGGCGCGAACCGGCCGCTGACCTATTTCTCCGCGCGCCCCTCTCCAACTCGACGTGCCACGTGCTGGGCTTGCCCGACGCTTTCAAAGGGCTGAGAGAGATCGGCGCAGCCGGCGACAGATGCGTATTCTATCATGCGAACCCGCAACAAGAGCCGGCCGATTGGCTGGATCGCTATCGGATGATCGAGGGGATATCTGCGATCTACCAGCCTGCGAGGCGCTATTCATTTGAGGGGACGTCGCACTCCCCGGCGTTCCGCCACGGGTTCATCGTCAGAACAGCCTCTGATTCATGCTCTCACCGCACGCTTCTCACGCATCTGGCAACAACAGGACGGTGGCCGCGGTCTGTACCGTCCGGTGATCGGTTGTACGTGGCATGGAATGCCTCTCATACCGCCGATGGTTCCCTGGTACTAAACAAGGACGACTCCCTGGTCCCGGTTGGGACTACCGGATGTCTTGCCCTTGACGATCTCTTTACTCCCAAAATCATGGAAGGCAGTACGTTGTGGCCGGTGGTATTCACGGACTCCATGAAATATGTCCAGCGGTTCCGCATACCTGTCGCGCCTTTCCGTGCTTATCCGGCCAGCAACTTCGTGTTGATTCGCTCGTTTCTAAAACCTGGTGTCTGGCAACTGCGGGGTGGCGTTGCCTCGCAATCCCAATCCAAACGTGAAGCTCGGCTCATGGTGAGAGGATTCCCGGTTCCTCTCGTCTGGACGGAGGATCGAAGCTGTCCGGAGCAGCGGACGCCATGCTTTCGCGTGAATACGCGGATCAGCTCTGCAGAGGCGGTAAACGTAGGCGTTCTCTTGCTGGACGATGCGGAGCTTTACGACTGCGGCGCAGAAGACTGCTTTCCCGCTCCGATAACGGCGAGGAAACCCCTGCAGCCCTTCTTCATAGCGGCGGCACTCTGCTTTCTGGCTGCCATCGGGCTTGAAATGATGGCGGTGAAACTGCC
This sequence comes from Longimicrobium sp., assembly GCA_036387335.1. NCBI lineage: Bacteria > Pseudomonadati > Gemmatimonadota > Longimicrobiia > Longimicrobiales > Longimicrobiaceae > Longimicrobium > Longimicrobium sp. Next base: position 30,283 of record DASVTZ010000126.1, on the reverse strand, counting down.
ATACATCCGGCGATTCATTGCGGTGAAAGCATGGACTCATCACCTTGGTCTGGCCACTGCCGCAGTGAACATCCTCACCACTGGGGCGTGGTTGCTTCTGTGCTGCATGATCTCGATGGACGCGGTTACCCCTGACGCGAATGGCCCCACGGCGCTGGTCCAGGTGGCGCTCGCCTTTATCGGCACCGGCATCCTACTATCGTTTCATCAGGGGGTACTCGACGTTGCCAGCACCTACTTCATGCCTTGAGCGCGAATGGCGACTAGGGCCGTCCCCCTTCTGTAGAGGTGTGAGATGATTCGCCTCAAGCAGACTTTGGCAGTACTGCTGGCATGCGTGGCCGTGATGATCGGATGGGCGGCTCTGGCACGGGCGGGGTACGGGCTTGCGGGAATCGGGCAGGTCGAAGCGGTGCTGATTGTCTTTATTCTGGTTTTCTTGAGTGCCTGCTCGATGCTGCTCCGCGCCAGGGCCGCCGAGGGAGAGTTCCGGCCTCCGTTTTTCGTAGTCATGCTCGGAGCTCTCCTCCATCGCGGTGAACCGGTGCCGACATCTCCGGATTCCCCTCAACCGCCCGGGGGATTGGCGCAGGAGCCGCAAGGAGAGTCTCCCGACGACGACGTACCCGGGCAGGTCGACGAAGTCGGTGTACGGCGTCGGGCTGATCGAACGGCGGTACGTGATTCGTGATGCTGGCAGATGTCGACGCCGCCCCCGGGCCGGACGGCTTGGAGGAGACTGGCGTCCGCTCCGGGCGGGCCGCCGACCGAGACGTCACCTGCGGACCCATCGCCCATGCTGGGCACACCATTTTTGCGACCGTCTGCGAACGCTGTATGCGCAGAGGCCCAACCGCCAGTCTGGCTCCCCGCTGAAGCAACCCCGCGGCCGCACCTGAACGCGTCAAGGCGGATGCGCGTTGAAGCACCCTCTTGCGGCATTTGTTTGGATCTTTACCTTGGGAGTGCCGCAGTCGCTTTACTCCTCCCGTCACCCGCTCCACACCCCTGCTCCGCGGGGCTACGGCATAGATGAGCACAACTCTGAATCGCCAGCTCCTTTTCGTGGCGAGTTTGGCCTGCTTGGGGGCATGCCCGCAGCCGAACGCGGAGCAGGCCTGTGCCACGCTCCAGGGGGCGCTATCCCGAATGGACAGGGTGGCATCTCCACTGCGACCCGAACATACCGTGCAGATCACGCGTCAGTCGTTCCCCGTGAGGCTGTACGTGGACCGTTCGGGGAGTATGGCTGGCTATCTGGACCGGGATTTCTCCACCGGGTTCGGCGTTGCACCCGGCAGTTCCAGCCTCCGGTCAGTGTTGAGCCGGCTGGCTTCCCTCCCGCGCCTACAGGTATACGGGTTTGGCAGCGCGCTCCGGCCGGTGGCGGCGCCGACGAACCAGGACGTCATAGCGCAGCTGGTACGGCAGGAGTTCTACGGCGACAACAACACACAGCTCGAGGACGTGCTGGACGCGGTGGAGGCGGATTCGCGACGGGCGTCGGTGCACCTCGTCGTCACCGACGGGCGACGCGGGGACGGGGCCTCGGCGATCGCGCAGTACCAGCGGCTCGGCCGGCTCGCCCAGCAGTGGTCAGGCTCGCCGGGGAACGGGGCAATCGGTTCCGTATTCGCGGTCGGCGCGGTCGAGGCTCGCTTCCAGCAGGTGCGAAGTGACAGCGCCGGGTGCTGGACGGACACCCCCCGCACCAACCTCCGCTGCCCCCTCTACGTCTTCGCCTTCCTGCCGGGCTCGGCCGCACCCGCCGTGCTTCCGCGGCTGATGGGCGCGATGCCATACCTGCACGTCTCTCCCAGCCTGTCCGACACCCTGGTGCGGACCCGCGTGGGCGCAACGCGGTTCGTCGGGACACCCGGAGAGTTCGCGCCCTACCCGGCGGGGGCCGGACGTCCTCTCCGGCTTCTGCTGCACGCTTCGCCTCCCGCTACGCGAGCGGTGGTCCAGACCGAGGTGGGGTTCGACGTCGCCGGAAGCCTGGCCCGGTTCACCGCGACCGACACCCTCCGCACGCGGGTGAGCCGGTCGCCCCTTTGCGGAGCCGGGGCGCAGTGGCGGGACGTGGACGCAACGGAGGCGTGGGTCGCGCCGAGCGCTCCCGTCGTGGACGGGAGCCGGATCCGAGTGCCACTGGAGATCCGTACCCGGCCCGGTATACCCCCGAGCGCTTATCGCGTGGAGCTGGTCTCCACGGGAAGGCCTGCGTGGTTGGCCCGCTTCGATGCCCCGCGGCAGGGCGACGCCACGCGCACGTACGGGTTGAGCACCCTCTTCTCCCAGCTGCAGGCCGAGCCGGCCCGCCTGGCGGGTTTCTACGTCGCACTTTACTGAGCCATGTCCAAAGAGCTGATCCACTGGTGGGCCGCGCGCCCTCAGATGTTCGCGGATCTCACGGTCTGCCCCGTATCCCCCGAGGGCGGGATCTCCACGGCGCGTCCCGTGATCGCCGAAGCCGACTGGGTCTCCGCCTTCGGCGTCGCGACCGGCATTACCCTGCTCCTAGCGATCCTGCTGGTGCTCGGGGCATACGAGACGCGGACGATGGGGCACCAGTTCAAAGCCCGCTGGTGGAAGTGGCTCGTGGCGGGTGCCGGTGTCACCGCACTGGTCTGCTACGTCTACCTCAGCCTCGTACCCGTCAGCACCGCCGGGTGCAGCTACGGCGAGGCCACCACCCGCATTCCGTCGCAGTACGCCCTCCTGCGAGCTTCGGTGGCACTCGTCCAGTCTCTGATCCTCTTCGTGCTCTTCAGCTGGCTCCTTTCCCTCGTGGCCCGCTGGACGCGCCGCGCCACGTGGATCAACAACTCGCGGTTCCCTTTCCGCTTTTAGGCCATGTCGACCAACACGCTTTATTACCTCGCCGTGGGGGGAACCGGCGCACTGTCGGTGGAGCCGCTCCTCGCTCTCTGCGCCGCGGGGCTCGGCCCGGCGCGGCTAGCGGTGATGCTGATCGACGCGGACGCGGCGAACCCCGCGGTAGCCCGCGCGCGTGAGCTGACGCGCCAGTACGCCCTCGTGCGGGAGGCGTTCGGCAACCCGGAGCAGGGGTTCTTCCGCACGGCGCTGATCCGCACGGCCCCGGCCGAATCCGTGTGGTCGCCGCTGGGGAGCGGAAGCACGGACGATGTGGGACAGGTGACGCTGGAGCGCTTCACCGAGCGCCAGCGGATGACGGGCGACTGCGCGGACGCAGCCACCCTCCTGGACCTCCTCTTCTCGCCGGGGCAGCAGAAGGAGCCACTCCGCGAAGGGTTCCGCGGAAACCCTTCCATCGGCTCCATCCTGATGCACGGAATCCGGGAGTCGGAGTTCTTCCGCCAGTTCATGAGCAGCGCCCGCGGCGACACCTCGGCCGCGTTCTTCGTGGCCGGCTCCATCTTCGGGGGCACGGGAGCGTCGGCGCTTCCCGTGCTGGCAAAGGTGCTGGCGGCGGAGGGAATCCAGCGGGCGGCGCTCGGCGCCGCGCTCGTGACGCCCTACTACTCCCTGGAGGAACCCGGCCAGGGCGAGCGGCAGGATGGAAGGCTGAAGCCAAACAGCGAGGTGTTCCTGCGCAATACGGCGGCGGCTCTCCCCACCTACGTCCGCGGCCACTCGGAGTACGGAGCGCTTTACGTCATCGGCGACGACCAGTCGCTCCCTCGGCCGCGCCCCCTGTACTCCGCCGGGGGCGCGGGCCAAAAGAACGATCCGCACGTGGTGGAGCTTTACGCCGCGCTGGCGGCGCTGGACTTCGCGCAGCGCCCGCACGAGCCCGGCGCTCCCACACGCGTCCGCTACAGCACCGTGGCAGGCCAGCAGCCCACGTGGAGCGACCTTCCGCTCGGGACCGAGGAGCGGCGCGATCTGCAGGCGTTCCTCGTCGCCGCCAACTTCTTCCTCCAGTACTTTGGCCCCACGCGGAGCGGCGCGGAGCAGCAGGCCATCATCGACGAGCTGCGCAGCCAGGCCTGGGTCCACGAGATCGCCCTCGCGCCGGAGTTCGTCCGCACCCAGAGCGCGGCGCTCGACGCGCTGGGGCGGTATTTCGGCTCTGTGTGGGGCTACCTGCGTGCCGTGTCGGAAAACTACGTCCCCGTCCGTCTGGTGACGTTTGAGGGTGCCAGCGGGCGGGCGATCCGGACGCCCGACGAGTACGCGAGGTCAGGGGGAGACAACCCGGAGACGGAGTTCCGTCTCCCGCCCGTGGACAAGTGCCTAGCGGGCTTCGCACCGCGGCAGAAGCCGAAACGGCTGGGGATCTTTGGGAAGGGCGGCGAGGACCAGCTCGCGTCGCTGGCGGAGATATTCTCGTGGTACAACCGCGCGCGTGTTCCCAAGGGGGCGGGGCTTCCCGGCCTCCTGCGCTACATGGAAGCCGGGACCCGCCTCTTCGTCACCGAGTGGTACGCCACCACCTGATCCAGGAACAACGCGATGAGCCGACTGCTCCTGCACCCGCTCGTGAAAGACGCCGGCGTAACGCGCGCCCCGGCGGGAGAGTGGCACGAGATCAAGCTGCCCGACGAGCTGACCAAGGTGGACCTGCGCCAGGCCGAGGATCGCGCGAAGCGGGGACGGATCTCGTCGATACCGAACCCGTGGGCGCGCGTCCAGCTGTTTCGCGACGCGATCGTGGACCAGGGGCACCCCTTCCACGAAGACGCGCTCAACGACATCCTGGACTCGATGGAGATCGTCCTGTTCCAGGCGTTCATCTTTGGGGTTTCGCTCCGCTCCCGCACCATCTCCATAGACAACCTGCACGATTGCGCGGCGGCTTCGCGCAGCCGGGGGGTCGGGCGGTTCGTCACCGCGCTGCGCGACCTCGCGCCGGTGGTGGAGCGGCAGCCGCGCACCACGCTCACGGACGTCACGGTGGTGTTCAACGGGCTGGCGCAGGACGGTCCCATTCTTTTCGCCTTCTCGCCGTTCACGCTGTTCTTCACGCCCGAAGCCCAGCACGCGTCCGTTCCCGGGTACTACGGCGGGTCGCGCCCGCTGCGCCCGCTGGCCGAGCGGCCGGTGCTCCTTGGGCAGTACGTGCGCGACCGGCTGATCCCGCAGCTGGACGCGAGCTCGCTGGGCGCGCTCACCGAGCTCCAAGAGCTGAAGAGCCTTCTCAAGGCACAGCTCGCCGACGTGGATCTGCCGAGCGAGCCCCTGGCGTACGCCGAGACCCAGATGGAACCGGTGCCGGGCGTGGTGCTGCACCGGCTTGCCCAAGCGTCGCTCGGGAGCACGCTCTCGCTCCAGCCCACACGCCTCGCGCCTTCGGGCGGAGACATCCCCCTGGTGCTGGACAACAGCGGCCGAAGCTCGCAGGACCTCTACTTCCCCTGGCTCCCGCGGCCCAGGGGCACCGTGGCCGAGGCGCAGAGTGACCGCCAGGTCCTTCCCGGCACGGCATGGAAGCAACCCTGGATCTTCCCCGAGAGCGACTTCCTGTCCGAGGAGCTTCTAATCGTCGACGCGCCCTTCCACGCCGACCGCGTGTACGGCGCGGCCCTGGAGGGCGACCCGGCGCTCGCCTCCCGCATCCTGCTCCCTCTCAAGGAGCGTTTCTTCGACTTCTTCCGGGCCCAAGACGTGCCGGGGATGCTTACCTGCAAGATCCTCTCGGGGGGAGACCGGCCACAGGTGAGGTTTACGCTCGCCGTCCCCACCCGGGGGGGGACGGTGGCGGTGCAGCGTACCTACGACGGCTTCACCGGCGCGACGTCGCACCTGAGCCTGTGGCCCGGGTTCAAGCCGGAGGGGAGCGCGGCGGGATGGAGCGACTTCTACCTGATCCATTACCTGGAGGGCGGCGACGCCGGCGAGGAGTTCGACGTGGATATCGGCGCGGGCGGCGAGCGTGTGACGGCGCAGAGCATCCGCCGCGACCAGAGCACGGTGCTCTACCACTTCGGGCGTCCGGCGGAGGCGATCCGGCTCCGCAGCCGCCACTTCCGCTCCCAGGCGGCCGAGGGGGTGGTGCTCCCCCGGCTGCGGAGCGTTCCGGAGCCGACGTTCCCCGCGTGGACAGTGGCGATCGACTTCGGCACCTCCAATACCGTCGTTGCGCACGTCGACCCGCAGGATTCCGCTCCGCGCCCTCTGCAGGTGTCGCATGCTACCCGGTTCGACCTGACCGGGGGGGACGAGGCCGAAAGCGCCGGCACCTACTTTGACACCTTCTTCTTTCCCGCCGAGCTCAAGGGGGAGCCGTTCTCGACCGTCATCTTTAAGAGCCGTGGCGCGGGACCAGAGAGCCCTCTCGCCGATCTTCCCGCCTTCACCGCCAACATCCCGTTCAGCGGCGAGATCGGGGGCGACGGAGGGCAGCAGCAGAACAATGTGCTGGTGGGCGACCTCAAGTGGGGGGGCGGCGGCGCGGACACGCGCCGGCTGACGCGGCTCTTCCTCCACCAGATCCTGCAGGTGGTGCACGCCGAGGCACTGGCCCGTGGCGCCCGCACCGAAGAGATGGAATTCAGGGTGTCGTACCCGATCGCGTTCTCGCGCAACCGCCGAGCCTCCACGCGCCAGGAGTGGGAGGTCGCCATCCGGAGCTTTCGCGCCAAGGGGCAGCCCGGGGGGAGCACGCCCGCGCTCCCCCTCCGCTACCTGGACGAGAGCACCGCATCGATGCTCTTCTTCGGCTCGGACCCGGCCTCGCGCTCCAGCTTCTCGGTGGAGGCGAAGACCATGAAGCTGACGGCAGATGTGGGAGGCGGCACCACCGACATCACCGCCTTCGCCAAAGGCGGGCCGGTGCTTCGCATGTCCATGCTGTTCGGGGGGCGCGACCTGATCGCGGGCGACGGGGCGGAGCCCTCGATCTATGGACGACTCCAGAGCTGGGCCGAAAGGAACGGGCTTCGCGGCGCGCCCCTCAACGTCCTGCGGCGCTACCCCACCGAGCACACGCGCTTCACCTACCTGGTTCGCCAGCCCTGGTTCGCGGAGCACTGCGGGGCGCTGGCGGGCGAGCCGTGGTTCATGAGCGTACAGGCGTGCATCGCCTACTTCTACAGCGCGATCCTCTACAACGTGGGCCTGCGCCTCCGCTCGCTGGAGCCGTCGCAGGGCAGCCCGCCGGACGCGCTCTTCTTCGCGGGGAACGGCGCGAGCTACCTCAACTGGCTGACGCAGTTCGAGCACTGGAACCAGTCTCCGCTGTCCAAGCCGTACACGCGCCTCTTCCAGCGCGTGCTGGAGGCGGGATACGGCCAGCCGCTGCCGGGCGACCTGAAGATTAGTTCGAGCAGCAAGCCCAAGCAGGAGGTGGTGCTCGGGCTGCTGCGGGACGACCCATTCTCCGCCGACGATGACATCCCGTCGTTCCAGCCGGTCGGGGAAGACGTCTCCGTTCCCGGCCAGGATGGCGGCGAGACCCGCTCCCTTACCGCACCCGAGATGCTCGACGCCTCCGCGCTCAGTCGCGAGCAGGTAATCGAGCTCTCGTACAGCCAGCCCTTCGGCGAGTGGGAGATCTCCCGCTTCAACACCGCCTTCGTCGATGCGCTGGAAGAGCTGAACAAGGTGGACAAGAAGTGGGGGACACTCGCGGGTCGCGTTCGGAGCGCGCTCGCAGAGTGCACGGAGGTGTTCTTCGACAACCAGGTGAAGCGGAGGCTCGCCGCCGATATCGCGGCCCAGGAGCTCGACACGGTCTCGATCTTCGGGGTGGAAGCGGCGGCGAGCCTCCGCCAACTCGAGCGCTCCCTCGTGGATTGACCCATGCCCTACAAGAAGAGGTATCGGTCCAGCCACGCATCGTCCGTCCCGCTGATCCTGATATTCGTGGTGGCCGCCGGGATAGTGGGGTGGAGCGCGAGGTTGGCGCTGTCCGGCGACGCCCCGGGGATCTCGGCCACCACCGAGGAAGACGCCGTGGAGCGGGGCGTGGTTGAGCGCGACAAAAGCAGGGCCGCGACCGTGGCCGGGGTGGAGGTCGACGCACCTGGGGACGCGCCGCGGGGAGGAGCGCAGCGCGACACCCCCCCCGGGGCGCGCCCGGCCGGCGCTCGAGGGAAACAGGAACCAGGTGGGCGCAGCAAGGGTGTGGGCGCGTCCAAGGGGCAGACGGAGGCGGATTCGCCCAAGGGCGCTCCCCCCGGGCGGACGCGGGGCGACACCGCCCCCGGGGTAGCCTCCGGGGGTGCCACACTCCAGCCCACCAGCGCGCAGAGGGACAGCGGAGCGCGTGGCGGTGGATGGCCGGGGTGGGCCGCCCTCGTGCTGGCCGGGGCGGGCCTCGTAGCCGCCTTCCGCCTGTCGCGCGCACTGAATCAGCTGCGATACGAGGTGGAGGAGCTACGCGGGTCGCAGACCCGCCGCTCGCTCTCCGAGGCGGACCGCCCGCAGCGTTCCGCCTGGACGCCAGACCCCGAGCCGGAGGCCGACTGGCCCGCGTTCAACGGCCTGGTGGATGAGGTGCGGGCGCTCAAGCGCTGCGTGGAAGAGACGCTCGAGGAGGTGCATGCGCTTCAACAAAAGTTCGACGCCCGGCACGGGCAGGACGTTCCACACCCGACGCAGGTCACCGCCGCGCCGTCTCGGACGGGGCAAGGTGCGGCCGCGGAGGGTGTCCGCATCCTCAAGGGGACCCTTTCCAAAGACGAGGTGGTGCGGCTCAACAACTCGCATCGCCCTATGATCGAGATCCGGTGGCGTGAGGGAGCGGACCATGCCGAAGCATGGATCAACCCCAACTTCAAGTTCGCCGACCTCACCGCCGCCCTGCTGGAAACCGCCTTTCACCTGGAGGGCGGCGGGACCGGCGCGTACGATACGCTCGCGCCCGCCGTGATCGACTGGGATCCCACCTCCAGCCAGGGACACGTGCGGCAGAAGGGCCGCGCGCGCGCCCGGCCGTAGACAGAGTAGCCGAACGATGACGAGCAGTCCCCCGCAGGATTCTGATCGCCTCCAGCCGCCCCGGCGCGGCGACCAGGTGGCTCTCCTCTTTATCGCGCTTGCCGTGCTGGTCTACGGGGGCAGCCTTGCCGCCTTCCACGCCAGCGGCCTCGTGCGGTGGGGCGAGACCGCGGCCCTGCTGAAGATCCTCAACGTCGCGGGCGTGGTGCTCACCGTCGCCGCGCTGGTACTGAGCGCCGCGAGGGACTGGACCTGGCTTCGCAGGGAAGAGGAGGACATCGCCTTCGTGCTGGCGAAGGGGCGCGATCACCTGGAGCTGGTGCTGCTGGCGCCCCGGGACCGGGCGCTTCTCATGGGCGGCAAAACTGCCCTCTTCCACCTCGAAGAGGCGAAGGCGAGGGCCGTGGCCGCGCCGCGGGTGCAGACGCTGATGGACGACCGCGTGCTGCGCGTGCTGCGCATGGCCAGCGAGGGCGCGCAGCCGCACGACACGCTGCGCGGCCCAGAGCTGCGGGCCATTGCCCTTTCCCGTGCGGCGGGCGTGGGCGACGCGGCTCGTTACATCTCCACTCTGCTCCTGCTGCTCACCGTACTCGGCACCTTCGTGGGAGTGAAGGCCTCCATGCCCGCACTGGTGGACGCGCTGGGAGTGGCGGCGGGCACGGGGGGAGTTCCGGCGCTCCAGGACGCGCTGCGCATGGTGTCGGGGGCGTTCGGGGCCAACCTCAGCGCGCTGCTGGGCTCCATCGCGCTGGGGCTCGCCTCGTTCGGCCTGGGGCTGGGGCGCAACAACATGCTGGCGCGGCTGGAGCAGGCATCGTCGCTGTACGTGTACAAGAAGGTGAGCCAGACGGTCGCCACCAGCAACTTCACGGAGGCGCTGAACGCGCTTCGGCAGGCCACGGGAAACCTGGAGGGAATCTCCAGCAACCTGGAGAAGCTGGGCGACTCGCTGGAGGGACTCAGCCACACGGTGGAGACCTCGCTGGACAAGACCACCGAAACGCTCGACACGATCCTGAGCGAGCAGCGCGAGCGGCTCGCGTCGGAGAGCAGCGAGCGGCTGGACGGAGTGGAGCGCCACCTCACCGAAGTCGCCCTCTCGGTACAGCACGCCACGTCGCTTTACGAGAGCATCGCGGGGACGCTCGCGCACCGGAGCGACGCCCTTGCCGAAGCCGGAACGCAGCTTTCCGCGGCGGCGGGCGAGCTCCGGCAGTCGCGCGAGGCATTCGGAACCTTTGCCGAGAGCGCTACCTCCGCGATCCGCGCGCGCTTGGCGGAGATCGAGCAGGCGACCACCCGGCACACACGTGCCGCGCGCCGGGCGGCGCACGAGTACAGGGGGATACGCGAGTCGGTGGATCTCCTGCTCCCCGAAGCGCGGCAGATCTCATCGGCGATTACGCAGGCGGAGACGCAGCACCGCTCCAGCCTCGAAACGCTGAGACGCGACACTTCCGAGATCGTCGCCGCCGAGCTGGGAAGGAGTGCATCCGCCGTAGCCGGAGCCGTGGAGGAGGGGGTGCGGGCCGCGATGACGGAAGCCGCGGACTCACTTGGGGGCGCGCATGCCATGGAGCGCGTTACCCGTGCCGTGGAGGAAGGGATGCAGGCCGCGATGAACGGAGCCGCGGACAGGGGGAGCGCTCCGGTGCTGGAGCGCGTCGCGCTCACCTTGCAGTTGCTGGAAGAACAGCTTCGCCGGCAACCCGGCTCCCCAGTGGCGGCATCCGCCGAAAGCCTCGACCGCCTGTCAGGTGCCGTCGAGTCGCTGGAAGCTCGCCTGGCGGGGCCGGTCTGGCGGCGCTGGTTCGGCACGTCGAAGAATGGCACGCGGCGATGAGCTTCGATCAGGATGAGTCGCTGGAGATTGGCGGCCCGAGCGGCACGGATCACGGAGGCCCGTGGCCGGCATTCACGGATCTCTTTGCCGCAACCAGCATGATCATGCTGGTTTTCTTCGTAGTGATGGCGTTCGGGTACGTGCAGGCGAGCGGCAAGGGGCCCGAGGTGGACCGGCTGTACGCGGAGTTGAACAGCCTGGCCGACCGCCAGCGGACCTTCTCGGTGGAGAAGGTCGGTGTTGACGTGCTGGTGATCCTCGAAGAGAACGTCACGTTTCCGCGGAACCGTAGCGGGCTGGTCGACTTGAAGCCACAGGGTCGGGCCGCGCTGCATTCCATCGGACAGGTGACGCGGGACGCCAGACTGGGCCGCCTGATCCGCGAGATCGAGGTTGTCGGCCATGCGGACCGTACCCAGTATGCCAGACGCTCGGCGCTCACGAACTGGGGCATCTCCACGGCGAGAGCCGCGACGGTCGCCGAGTTCATGATCGACAGCGTCCGGCTGGACCCCTGCAGCGTCATCCCCTCCGGCCGGGGGGAGTACTTCCCGCGTGACACGAGGCAAAGGGTGCGCAACGACTCCACGGACGCCCGCGACCGCAGGATCGAGCTCCTCCTCCACCCCGTAATCCCGGGGAGCTCCTCGGGAGGGAGGCCGGGTTGCCGCCCGAAGTAGCGCCCGACGCGCAGCCGGCGCCCTCGCCTCTCATCCTGGATGGCTGGTCCGCGTACGGACGCGCGCAGGCGGGGCCGGGCTGGCGCATCGTGCGGGCGGCGGAGGCAGACGCCTGCGAGGCCAGGGCCGGAGCGGCCGCGCGCTGGCCGGGCACTCCAGGCATCGCGTCCCGGTTTGCTCTCCTCGCACGTCGCGGTGCTTCGCTCTTCGACGGCCCGCAAGCGCGCCTCGCACGCGCCACCCTGGCGCAGGAGAGACCGTGGCGTCTTCACGAGGAACCACTTCACAGCACGCTCGCGCAGATGGCGGCCTTCGCACGGCACGCGCGAGAGATAGTGCACCTGCTCGACGTCGTGGAGGAGTTGCGCGCCGAGCTCCGCCGCATGCGGCTCCGATACGCCGAAGCGCTTCCCGGCGCCTGGGCGAGATGGGAATCCGTCAGCGGGGTCACTGAAGAGCGGATCGGCGCCTGCCGCTCGCTGCGCGCACTGGACGCGGTTCGCTTCTGGCTGCGAACGGGGGCCACCCGGCTGGCGGCCCGGGAGGAGGCTATCAATCTCTGGCTGGCCGATGCGGGCCCTGACGTCACGCACAGCCCCGGCGGCCCCGAGTTCCAGTACGAGATGCTCCTCACCCTCTCCAGGATCGATCGGGCTCCTCTCCACCGGGAGGCACGCAGGCTGCTCCGGCACGGCGCCGGAGTGCATCTCCAGACGCTCGAGTCGCTGCTCTCCGCCGCCAAACGAGATCCTTCCGCCGAGCTCGCGCTCCAGTACGCTTCCCGCGGTGACTCGGAGACGCTGACGGCCGACGAGAGCTGGGTATATGCCGAAACCATCGCCCTGCACCACCGGCTCTGCCACGCACGCCGGCGGAACGAACCGTGACCCGCCGGTACGCTTTTCCAGTAGACGCCACCACCGTGGTGATCCGCACCGACGTAGTAACACCGCTGGAGGCCGTACCGACGGGAAGGCCGGGCGAGGTGCAGCTCGTTTTGGCTCAGCCCAGCTACATTCCCCCGCTTACCCAGCTGGAAGCGGACCGGCTCCGGCCGTACTTCCGGTGGGAGCAGCGGACGAGCTTCTGGTGGCGTACTCTCTACCCGGCCATATTCCAGACGCAGCTGCTCTCACCCGGGATAGAAGCCGGCCGCCTCGTTCAGCAGGGTGAGGTGATCCCCGCGCCGGGTGTATACGGGCGGCGCCCCGCGGGGCAGGATCTCCTCTTTTCCATACAGCGCCCCCCTCCCCTCCTCAATGCCCCGTTGCGGGAACCCTGGAGTCCCGTTCTGGTGCGCAGGGCAGACGGGAACCCGGTCCACCTCTACCGGTCGCGCGCGCTGCAGGGATACCTCGCGGAATTCCCCGCGGCGGGTCCGGAGCGCGTATGGCTCCGCCTGCTGCGGGGCCGAAGTCCACGACGCTCGTCCCACCTCGGTGCGCTCGAGGCCGAGAGTGCGCTCCTCCTCCGCCTGCAAGCCACGTTGCCGGGGGCTGCGGCGCAGGTACTTCATTGCGGAACCCTTGAGGCGGAGGGCTACGCCGGACCCTACGCCGCCCTCCGCCCGGCGATCGGTATTGGACTGGAGTCGCTGCTGGCTGGCGGCGGAGCACTGTGGCCCGCGAAGGCCGAGGTGAAGCTCTACGACATCGCGTCCAGCCTGCTGGGTTCCCTTGCCGCCGCGCATCGATCTGACCCGCCGCTGAGCGTGGGTGTCCTCACGCCACGGACGCTCGTCTTCCGCCCCGCCCGTGGCCGCACCGGGGCACGTGTCCAGGCAGTCATCATCGCGGCGCCCGCTTCTAGGCCGATCGGCACAAAGGTGCCGCGCTCGGCCATCGACCTCTTCCCCGAAGGTGCGGAGGACTGGCTGAAGCAGCAGTTCGACGACTCTTACATCGCCAGCGTAGACCAGGACCTCCGCGGGCTCGGGCTCTGCCTCCGCCAGCTACTCCAAACCGCCGGCCGGTCGGAATCGCCCATCGCGGAGTTCTTCAGCGAGCTTGCGCGTGGGATCCACCGCGACGCGCTTGGCGCGATGGGGTCGCTGGAGCGATGGACGCCCCTGGGTCGTTGACGCGCCCGTGTGCGTACGCTCGAGAAGGGTGCATACGGCAACGCGGGCTTTGCGGAAGCGACTCCGTGTGCGCACGCCGGCAACCAGCACCTGCACCTGTCAGAGCGAGCACTTGCCCACACCCGCTGCGGATCGTGGTGAAAACGCCCTATACCCACGTACGAATCGCGGGCGGCCCAGAGCTCTCGATCTTGGGGAATGTCGCGCTGCTGGACCAGGCGTTGATCGGGCTGCTGTGCTCGCGGCGGGTGCCGCCGCCGCTGGAGGAGCACGCGCTGGCGTGGGCCCGGTCCGCGCGCGACCTGAGGTTTGCGGTGGTGGGAGGGTTCCTGTCGCCGGTGGAGCGGGGGTGCCTGGAGGTGCTCCTAGAGGGGACGCAGCCCGTGGTCGTGTGCCTGGCGCGCGGGCTTGCGGCGACGCGGATTCCGGTGCGCTGGCGCACGCCGCTGGACCGGGGGCGCCTGCTGCTGGTCTCACCGTTCGCGGACGACGTGGTGGAGCTGAGCGCGGCCACGGCCGAGGCGCGCAACCGGGTGGTCGCGTCGCTGGCGCGGGAGCTGGTGGTGCCGCACGCTTCGCCCGGCGGGCACCTCATACGGCTTGTGCGCGAGGTGATCGCGGCGGGGAAGACGGTGCACTCGTTCGACCATCCCGCCAACCGGCCGCTGCTGAGGGTCGGTGCGCGGTTTTGATGCGGGGGCGTGCACCCGGGTGTGTGAACGGGGCTTGCATGGCGGGAGGCGCGCTTGGCCAATGCGGCCGTGCGTCCACATCGACAGGAGAAGACTATGATCGCGTTTCGGACATGGGTGTTGCCGGCGCTTGCGCTGTCGGTTGCTGCCTGCGGGGGCGGCGGTGATGGCGGTGCCGAGGGGGGCGGGGATACGACGACCGCAGCCGTGTCGCCGGCGCCGAGTGCCACCACTCCGCCGACCACGCCCGCGGAGAGCACGATGACGGGGCAGAGCTCGGCCACCACTCCCGTGCAGCTGACGGCGCTCAACAACTCCGGGGTCACCGGGCAGGCGCAGATCATGGAGCACGGCGCCGCCGAGACGATGGTGACCGTCACGCTCCAGGGGCAGGGGACCGCGACGCACCCGGGCCACATCCACTCGGGGACGTGCGACCAGCTGGGGCCGGTGGTGGCTCCGCTGGAGAGTGTGGCGATGGCGGGCGGCACCGGCACTTCCACCAGCACCGTGAAGGTGTCGATGGGGACAGTGATGAACGGGCAGCACGTGGTGAACTTCCACGCCGGCGCGGGGGCGGACCCGATGGCGCCCGTGGCGTGCGGCGCCATTCCCGCGCAGGGGTCGGGCGGGCACGGGGCGTGACGGGGTGGGTGCCGCGGCGGGTGCGGGGTGGTGGAACCGCGGTCGCGGCACCTTTATCTGGTTACAACGCGGGGCACGGGCGCGATCCGGCAGAGGTCGGCGCATCGGCAGGCACGGGCAGACACGTGGGTCTGCCCCTACGGGATCGGTGGGGCGGGGCGGGGATCGCGATAGGGGCGAGGGCGGGCGCGACGGATCGCGCCCCTGCGGGGACCGCACCGGCCCGGACCGCATCTTGCCGGGGTGGGGTTCTTTGCCCGCAGTGGGCACCGGAGCGCGCACCCACCGCCCGCGGAACGCACGATGTCTTCAGGGTTCGAAGAGCTGCTCACCGGCCGAACGCTGGTGAAACGGTACACGATACGAGAGGTGATCGGCCGCGGCGGGTTCGCCGTGGTCTACTGCGCCGACGACCTGCGGCTGGGGCGCCCCACCGCGGTCAAGGTGCTCTCCATTCCCGCGCCCACGCCCGAGCTCCGCGAGCACATGCGCGCCCGCTTCGAGCGCGAGGCGCGCGCGGCAGCCGCCCTGCCGCACCACCCCAACGTGGTGCCGGTCTACGACTTCGGGACCGATCCGGACACGGGGATCGACTTCATCGTCATGGAGCTGCTGCGCGGCGAGAACGTGGCCGCGTACCTGGCGCGCGAAGGGCGTCCTCCCCTGCCACTGGCGCTGCGCATCCTGCGCGACGGGGCCGAGGGGATCGCCGTGGGGCACCGCGCGGGGCTGATCCACCGCGACATCAAGCCCGCGAACCTCTTTCTGGCCGAGGCGCAGGGGGACCAGCCGTTCCGCGTTTGCGTGCTGGACTTCGGCATCGCGCGGCTGACGGCGGACGACGACGACGGGTCGATGACGCGCACCCGCGGCGCCGCGCCGCTCTCGCCGGCGTACGCGTCGCCGGAGCAGCTGCGCGGCGACCTGACGCTGACCCCCGCGACCGACGTGTACGCGCTGGGGGTGGTGGGCTACCAGCTCCTCACCGGGAAGAAGCCCTTCGGCGCGGATCGCGATTCCGGCTCGCCGTCGTCGCTGCAGCCGATCCGCGAGCTGAACCCGCAGGTGTCGCCCGAGCTGGCGGCGGTGATCGAGCGCGCCATGCTCCCGGAGCCGGGGGCCCGCTTCACGGACGCGGGGGAGTTCGCGGCGGCGCTGGATGCAGCCGAGAACGAGGAGGACAGCGGCACGCTGATCGCCACCTCCCTGCCGCCCATCATGGACGACGACGACGAGCGGACGGTGATCGCGCCCACGCCCGTCGTCGTGCCGGTGGCGGCCGCGGTGCCGGTGCAGCACGCGCCGCCGCCCGCCGCACCGCCGCCGCCGCTGCGCGAAAACCCCACCCCGCCCCCGCCGCGCCGCAAACGCCCGGCGTGGATGCTGGTGCTGCCGATCCTCCTCCTCGGTTTGGTGGCGGGGCTGTGGGCGATGAACCGGGGCGGCGGCGACGTGGACCGGTCGCCGGGCGTTCCGGCGGACTCCGTGAGAACGAGCGGCGGCGAGCCCGAGGACGATCCGGCCGACGAGCCGCTCCCGGTCGATCCGGGCCCCACGCAGCCGGTGGAAGATCCGGGCGGCGGCGAGCCGGTGCAGGTGCCGGCGGAGCCGTCTAACCCCGATGACGGCGGCAATGCTCCGGTAATCACGCAGCCGGCGCCCCAGCCCAGCGCTCCGGCACCGCAGCCGGGGCAGGTGGTGCCGCGCCCGGCTCCGGCGCAGCCCGTTCAGCGCCAGCCGGTGCAGCGTCCGCGCCCCAACCTGCCGCCGCAGCGACAGGCGCCGCGCCGGCCCGTCCCCCAGCAGCCGCGACCGCAGCCGCAGCAGCCGCAACCCCAGCCGCCGCAGCCGCAGCCGGTACCGCAGCAGCCGCAGCCCCAGCCGCAGCCGCCGGCGCCCCAACCGGTGCCGCAGCAGCCGCAACCGCAGCCGCAACCCCCAGCGCCGACGCCCACGCCGCCGCGCGACACCATCGTGCTGCCGCCCGCGCCGCCGCCTCCCCCGCCATCGCCGCCCAGCGGGGGAACGGCGGGTGGATCGGGAACCCCGCCGTCCCCCTCGCGGTGAACGGCGGCTGATCGAGCAGGCTCGCGCGTCCGCGACAGCGATGTTGCGGACGCGCAGTCGCATGAAACGGCAACCATCCACGCCAGACCCCGCATGACCGACCCATCCGCCGCCGTCGAGGCGGGCGAGAACGACCTGCCGCGCGTGATCCTAACGCACCCCTCCGGCGCCCGCGCCGAGGCGTACGCGCACGGGGCGCACCTCACCTCGTACGTGCCGGCGGGAGGCGAGGAGGTCTTCTTCGTGAGCCGCCGCGCGCGCTTCGATGCGGCCAGCGCAATCCGCGGCGGCGTCCCCGTCATCTTCCCGCAGTTCGCGGAGCAGGGGCCGCTTCCCAAGCACGGCTTCGCGCGGGTGGCGGAATGGGCGCTCCCCGAGGCCGCCGGCGCGGAAGGGGTGGCGCGCGCCACCTTCGTCCTTACCGATTCGCCGGAAACGCTCAACCTCTGGCCGCACACCTTTCTGGCCTCGCTCGCCGTCGTGCTGGACGAGCGCGGACTGGAGCTGCGGCTGGACGTCTTCAACCGCGGCGACGAGGAGATCGAGTTCACGGCGGCGCTGCACAGCTACTTCCGCGTGGCGGACGTGCGTGAGGCGGCGGTGCTCGGCCTCAAAGGCATCTCCTTCCACGACAAGGAGCTGGACCGCGACCGTGCGCAGGACGAAGACGAGCTCACCGTGCACGCCCCGCTCGACCGTGTCTACCGCGACGCCCCCGACCTCCTCCGCATCCGCGATGGCGCCGGCGGGCGGATGCTGGTGCTGGAGAAGGGGGGCTTCGCCGACGCCGTCGTGTGGAACCCGTGGATCGAGGGCGCCGCGAAGCTGGACGACATGGCCGATGACGAGTACCTCCAGATGCTGTGCGTGGAGGCGGGGAGCGTCGCCGTGCCCGTGCGCTTGGAGGCAGGTGGCCGCTGGAGCGCGTGGCAGCGGGTTTCGGTGGAGTCGATCTGACTTTCCTTGGGTCTCACGCGGAGGCGCGGAGACGCAGAGAGAGAAATACGAGCCTCCATTTTCTCCTCCTCCGTGTCTCCGCGTCTCCGCGTGAGGCAATGCCGTTGACTGCGCCACCGGGATGATGGGATACATCTACGTCGTCTGCGCGGCGGTGCTTTGGGGACTGCTCGGCCCCGCCTCCAGGTTCGCGCTGCGCGACGGAATCGACCCGCTGGAGATCGCGTTCTGGCGCGCGGCGATCGCGGCGGTGCTCTTTGGCGCGCACGCGGCGGCGCTGCGTCGCGTCAGAGTCGAGCGGCGCGACGTGCCCGCGGTGTTCGCGTTCGGGCTGGTTGGGATCGCGCTCTTTTTCGCGTCGTACATGCAGGCGGTGCGGCTGGGTGGCGCGTCGCTGGCGGCGGTGCTCCTGTACACGGCGCCCGTGTGGGTGGCGCTCCTCGCCTGGCTGCTGGGATGGGAGACGCTCGGCGGGCGCAAGGTGCTCGCCCTCGCGCTCACGCTGGTGGGGGTGGCGGGGCTGGCGCGCGCGGCGGGCGGGGAGGTGCGGGTAGGGGCGGGCGCGATCTTCTGGGGGCTGGTCTCAGGGTGGGCATACGCGACGCACTACGTCTTCGGGAAGCGCTACTTTCCGCGCTATCCCACGCCCACGCTCTTCCTTTACGCACTGCCGCTGGGCGCCGCGGGGCTCCTTCCGTTCTTCCGCTTCCATCCCGACAAGGCCGCGGCCACGTGGGCGGTCCTCGTGTTCCTGGCCGTGGTGCCCACCTACGGCTCGTACCTCCTGTACAGCGCCGGCCTTCGCCGCATCGAGGCGACGCGCGCCGCCACCGTCGCCACCACCGAGCCCGTCGTCGCCGCCATCGCCGCGTACCTGGTGTGGGGGGAGCGGCTGGGCGCGGCCGGGTACCTGTTCGCGGCGGTCGTGCTGGCCGGCGTGCTCCTGGTGGTGCTTGCGAATGAGAAAAGCGAAGAGGGTGCTCACCCGGCCGTGTGAGCACCCTCTCGATGTTCGTTCCCCGTCAGCGCTCTACGGGTGCCACTTCAGCCCGATGTTCAGGCGCGATGAGGTGAAGCGGAACGTGCCGTCGACCGGCTCGCCGGCGAATTCCCGGCTGGTGAACCGCCCCTCCGAATGGACGACGCCTACGTCCAGCGCGAGCTTGCGGCTGACGAAGTACTCCACCCCGACCCCGGCGGTCGCTCCGTACCCGGTCGAGCGGAACCCCTCGGCCGGCGTGGTACCGGCGCGGGTCGCCGCCAGCTCCGCGTACGGGCGCAGCGCCGCGCGCGGACCGCCGAAGCTGTAGCGCACACCCGCATCCAGGTGCGACGAGCGGTAGGCGTAGTTGGTACGGGCGAAGAAGCTGAGGTGCTCGTTGACCCCGTATCCTACGGCCACACCGACTCCGCTCCCCGTGTTCGCCTCCCTCGGCGCTCCGACGCCCACCGCGCTCGCGTTGAAGCTCACGCCCACGCCCAGCCCGCGCGTGCTGGACTGGTCCGTCGCAGCCTGTGCGGATGCGGAACCGGCCGTGAGTGCCGCCACCGCACCGATCATCACCAACGTCGCAAGCCTCATGTTGCCCCCGGGAAGGAGTGGACGGAGCCGACGGCCCCGCTTCTACGCGACCGCAATTTCAGTCACGTGCGGCAGGGGATACCCGTCCACGATTCCGGGAGGTCCATGGCCCAGATGAGCGTTCCGTTGGCGGCCCCGGCGTGGGCGATTCCGCTTGCTACCTTCCCGCCGGGACGACCAACTCGGCGCTCGCCCAGAACTCCTCGTCCAGGAGCGGCGGGGCATCGGGATCATCCGCGACCGCCGCCTCGATCTCCTGATCGGTGAGCGCATCCACGCGCGCCCAGTTCGTCTCGCCGCGCCGCCTGTCAGGGAGGCGCCGTTTTACCAGCATGGTATCCTCATGGTCCATGTCTCCCTCCTTCAGTTCGCGCTCGCCGACAGTCACCACAACTGTATGCATGTGGTGCTTACAGAGGCAATCCCGTCAACGGGCCACGGTGTGACGCCGGCCGCGGGCGCGATGAATCGCACCCCTACGAGATCTGGGCAGAATGCAGAGATCCAGCATGCCCCCTCCCCCCGGCAGTTTTGGGGGGAGGGGGATGCGTCGCGGAGCGACGCTGGGGGTGGGGCCCACGCCGCAGGCCCGGCCTTTGCGCGGGGGTGGCGGCCCGCCGCGCGATCCGAGCGGCAACATCGCACCCAAGGGAGGCATCATGCGGGACGTGACCGACAGCCAGGCGCTGGAGCAGCTCTTCGGCGCCGACGAGGCGATCCTCTTCAAGCACAACACCACCTGCCCCATCAGCGCGATGGCGCACGAGCAGATGACGGACTTCGAGCAGCGCCACCCCGAGGCGCCCATCAACATCATCGACATCCACGCCAGCCGCGACCTCAGCGACAGCATCGAGGAGCGCACCGGGATCACGCACGAGTCGCCGCAGGTGATCCTGCTGCGGCAGGGGAAGCCGGTCTTCCACGAGTCGCGCATGGAGATCCGGGCGGACGCGCTGGAGCAGCACCTGGGCGGCGCCGCCAACGGGTGACGGCTCCCGCCCGCCGCCCCCCGGCCTGGGCCACGCTGGCGGCGCTCTGGCTCCTCGTCTTCTCCGTCACCACGCAGACGATGATCCTGGCGCCGATCCTTCCCCGCGTGGCGGAGCAGCTCCGCATCTCCGAGGGGCGCGTGGCGTGGATCAGCACCGGGTACTCCGTGGCCGTCGCCCTGGTGGCGGTGGTCGCGGGGCCCGTTTCGGACCGGGTGGGGCGGCGCCGAATGCTGCTGGCCGGCGCGGCGGCGATGACGGTGGGGCTGGCGCTGCACGCGCTGGCGCTGGGATTCGGGTCGTTCCTGGCCGTGCGCGTGCTCACGGGCGCGGGCGGCGGCGTGCTGACGGGCGCCACCGCCGCGTACGTGGGCGACTACTTTCCACCCGAGCGGCGGGGGTGGGCCAACGGCTGGGTGATGAGCGGGATGGCGGCCGGCCAGGTCCTCGGCATCCCCGTGGGGACGCTGCTGGCGGCGCGCAGCGGCTTCCGCGCGCCGTTCCTGGTCTTCGCCGCCACGATGGGGATCGCGTGGCTGATGATCGTGCGCTGGGTGCCGCACGCGGACGTGGAGCTGCAGCGGGCGCCGCTCGGCGTGCGCTACCTGCTGCGCCACTACCGCGCGCTGCTCGAGAGGCGCGCGGCGGCGGTCGCCGTCCTGTCGAGCTTCGGGATGTTCGGGGGGACGGCGCTGTACATCCTCTTCCTACCCACCTGGCTGGAGCAGGCGCGCGGGGCTGGGCCGGGGCAGGTGGCGCTCCTCTTCGCCATCGGCGGCGTGGCGACGGTGCTCACGGGCCCCGCCGCCGGCCGGCTCTCCGACCGCACGGGGCGCAAGCGGCTGGTGATCGGCGCCAGCATCGGCCTGGCGATGGGGATCGCGGCCACGGTGCCCCTGGCGCGCTCCATCACCGGCGCCTACCTCCTTTTCGGCGGGACGATGGCGCTCTTTGCCGCGCGCGCCTCCCCCTTTCAGGCGATGATGGCCGAGCTCGTCCCCGACCGGCAGCGCGGCTCGCTGATGAGCCTGTCGATGGCGGTCGGCCAGGCCGGCTCGGGCGTGGGGAGCGCGCTGGCCGGCGCGACGTACGCGTACTGGGGCTTCGGCGGCAACACTATCGTCGCCGCCTGTGCAGCGCTGGCGATGGCCGCCCTCGTCGCCATCTTCCTCCCCGAGACGATGCGGCGCGGCAGGGTGGTTGGCGCTCAGACCTGAATGGTGGGAGTTCCAGATGAACAATGAACATCGGTACGAGCTCATCGTTCATTGGAGCGATGAGGACAACGCGTTCATCTCGCTCGTCCCGGAGCTGCCGGGCTGCGCGGCGGATGGAGCCACGTACGCCGAGTCCGTTGCCAACGTCGAGATGGTCATCGACGAGTGGATCTCGGTGGCGCGGGAGATGGGGCGTGTCGTACCGCGAGCCCGCGGGCGGCTGTTTTTCGCCTGAAGCGCGGATTGGGATGGCACCACCGCGCCGCGAACCGGCCCGCTCCCCGATCACGCCAGGATGGGCTATGTTATACGCGCGAAGCCTGAACTGCTCCGAGCCAACGTACGGCGCGCATGCCAACGATCTCGCAGTTCTACGGGATCCTCATACGGATCTTCTACAATGACCACGCTCCGCCGCACTTTCACGCGGTGTATGGAGAGCACGAGCTGGTCGTGGGTATCTCGCCCGTCAGCATCCTCGACGGTGCGGCGCCCGGGCGCGTGAGGTCGATGGTGCTGGAATGGACTGCGCTGCACCAGCTCGAGCTGCTCCAGAACTGGCGCAGGTGCCAGGATGGGCAGGCTCCGTCCCAGATCGCTCCGCTCGACTGAACTCCATGAGGCCGCTATGCTCGCAATCATCACCCGCGCCCTGCCCGCGCCTCCCGAGGCGCTCGACCTGACCTTTGCGGACGGTACCGCGGCCAGAGTCGAGCTGGGCCCGCAGATCGCAAAGGGGGGCGTGCTCTCGGCGCTCAAAGATCCCGAGGTGTTTTCGGGAGTCGTGATAGGGGATGGTGGTCGATTTCTGGAGTGGCCGGGCGGCGTGGATCTTTGCGCCGATGCACTCCGCCTTGCGGCGACACACCAGCCGGATACCGACGTCGAGCGGCTCGGATGAAAAATGAGCATCGCTACGAGCTGATCGTGTATTGGAGCGACGAGGACAGCGCCTTCATCTCGATTGTGCCGGAGTTGCCGGGCTGCGCCGCCGACGGGGCCACGTACGCCGAAGCGGTAGGCGATGTCAAGGTCGTCATCGACGAGTGGATCGCCACGGCCCGGGAGCTGGGTCGTGAGATTCCACAACCTCGCGGGCGTCTCCTTTTCGCGTGACCTGATCGAGGTATCCAGGTGGACGAAGCTAAGGAAAACTCTGAGGCTGTCTCGGATGATGTTGCCATCGCCGCGGAGGCTGAGGTGACGGCGCGTCTGGATCTGGTGTCCGAGAGTGAGCCGAGCGCGCTCGACCCGGACCTCCGCGTCGTGCTGCGGCGAACGTTTGAGCGAAACTCCTGGTAGCCTTGACCTTCTCCATCCCGGGTGTGAACGCATGACCGACACCTTTGCCGAGCTTCGCAGGCGCGACTTCAGCCGGCTGGACCGCGGCGGGCACGTGTACCTCGACTACACGGGTGCGGGGCTTTACGCCGAGAGCCAGGTGCGCGCGCACGCGGACTACCTGTGCGGGTGCGTGCTCGGGAACCCGCACTCGCGCAACCCGTCGTCGATGGCCGCCACGACGCTCGTGGAGGAGGCGCGGCGCAAGGTGCTCGACTTCTTCAACGCCGATCCCGAAAGCTACGAGGTCATCTTCACCCTCAACGCCAGCGGCGCGCTCAAGCTGATCGCCGAAGCGTACCCGTGGGAGCCCGGCGGCCGCTTCCTGCTGACGGCGGACAACCACAACTCCGTCAACGGGATGCGCGAGTACGCCACCGCGCGCGGCGCCGACGTACGCTACGTCCCGCTGGGGTGTGAGCTTCGGGTGGACGACGTCGAGGAGCACCTCGCCGGCGCGGAGCCGGGGAAGCACCACCTCTTCGCCTTCCCCGCGCAGAGCAACTTCAGCGGCGTCAAGCACCCGCTGGAATGGGTGGAGACGGCGCGCGCCCGCGGCTATCACGTGCTGCTGGACGCGGCGGCGTTCGTCCCCACGAGCCCGCTCGATCTGGGGAAGTACGGGCCCGACTTCGCGGTGCTGTCGTTCTACAAGATGTTCGGCTACCCGACCGGCGTGGGGGCGCTGCTGGCGCGCCGCAACATGCTGGGCGAGCTGCACCGGCCCTGGTTCTCCGGCGGCACGGTGCGCTTCGTGTCCGCGCAGAACAGCGTGCACCTGTCGCACGTCACCGGGCGCGCCTTCGAGGACGGGACGCTCAACTACCTGGGGATCTCGGCGGTGTCGGCGGGGCTGGACTTCCTGGGCGAGATGGGAATGGGGCGCATCAATGCCCACGTGATGCGGCTGACCGACCTGCTCCTCCGCGAGCTGGCCGGGCTGCGGCACTCCAACGGCGCGCCGATGGTGCGAGTCTACGGGCCGGAGGGGACGGTGATGCGGGGCGGGAGCGTGGCGTTCAACCTGATCGATCCCGAGGGCGGCACCGTCGACTTCCGCGTGGTGGAGCAGCGCACCAACGAGGCGGGGGTCTCCATCCGCACCGGCTTCTTTTGCAACCCGGGCGCGGCGGAGTTCGCCTTCGAGTACCACGACGACGAGGCGTTCCGCTGCATCCAGACGCTCACTCCGGAGACGTTCACGCTGCAGCAGTTCTCGGACTGCATGAACGACTACGCGGTCGGCGCCATCCGGGCCTCGGTCGGCATCGCGAGCAACGATGCGGACGTCGCGCGGCTGATGGAGGTGCTCGCCACCTTTCGCGACGCGCCCGCGGCCTCGGTCTCGAACGCGCAGATGGCATCGGTGGTCACGGCGGACTGAAGCTCGGCGCGATCATCCCCTGGGCCTCACACAGAGACACAGAGAGAACCGCAAGAGGGTTTTCTCTGTGTCTTGCAGTTCCTTCTGTGTTCTCTGTGTGAGCTTTTGCTTTGGCAGGTCAGATCTTGGGCTGCAGCGGGCCACCGAGGACCATGAAGCGGATCCGCCACTGGCGCTCCCAGGTGCGCCAGAGGACGAGGCTCACGTTGCCGAGGCGCGCGACGGGCGCGCCGCCGCCGCTCACGTCGTCGTACACGTACATCCCCGAGACGAAAGCCATGTCGCCGCTCGCCTCCACGTCCGATTCCTGTATGCGGAATCGCGGCATGCGGCGGATGTCGGCGGCCAGGCGCTCGCGGATCTCGCGCTGCGAGCGGGCCGCGTCGCCATCCGGGTACACCAGCACGCCGTCGCGCGTGTAGAGGCGCGCGACGGCGTCCGCATCGCCGCGCTCCATTGCGTCCAGGAGCTGCGCCAGGGTGACGCGCACCTCCTGCTGCACCTCCTTGACGTACGCCTCGCGTCCGCGCGGATAGTCGTTGTAGCCGTCCGTTCCGGGGATCACGGTGCCCTGCGCGGCGGCGGTGGAGGCCGCCAGCAGCAGCGCGCCCAGGGTCAGGATCGGGCGAAGCGGGTGGGTCATGTAGGTCCGGAGGGGTGGGCGGAAGCGGCGTCCGTGCGACGAGGTGCTAATAAAACTACACCCCACGGCGCGCGGATGGTTCCGCGCGCGTCGCCAGATCGGCGGCTACGCGCGCCACCACGCCCGCCCAATCGCCCGCGCGCTCCTGGCGGATGAGGCGCATCGTGGGGTACCAGGGCGAATCCTCGCGCCCCTCCATCCAACGCCAGTCCGGATCAGCGTGGAGCAGGGTCCAGGTGGGCACTCCCAGCGCGCCTGCCAGGTGCGCGGGCATGCTGTCCACCGTGACCACCAGGTCGAGCGCCTTCATCACGCGCGCCGTCTCCAGCACGTCGTCCGAGCCGGAGTCGATGCCGAACCCGGCCGGGCGCTCCCGCAATCCCGGACCGCGCTGGAGGACGTGCAGCTCCACGCCGGGAATCTCGCCGAGCGGCGCCAGGAGCTCCGGCGGGATGGAGCGCCGCTCGTCCCAGTCGCCCGCCTTCCAAACCAGGCCCACGGCCAGGCGTCCGTCGCGGGGGAGCGGGGCGGGATCGGCGTGCAGGTAGGGGACCTCGGCGGGGAGGGTGCGCGGCGTGTAGCGGAAGACGTGCGGCAGCTCCATCACCTCCACATCCGCGTCGAACTCCACCTCCGGCGCGCCGTCGTGGAGCGGTAGCAGGCGATCGATGCCGCGCGCCGTCGAAAGGAGCGGGATCAGCTCCGGCTGCGCCCACACGATCACCTCCCGCGCGACCTTCCGCAGCCGCGGCATGTAGCGGATGAACTGCAGCGTGTCTCCGAGGCCGTGGTAGCAGCGCACGAGGACGCGCTTTCCGTCGAGAGGCGCGCCGTTCCAAACCCACTGCTCGTGGCGCGGCCAGTGCGCGCACGATGCGCCCACGCGTCCCCGCAGCACCGCGTCGCTCACCCGCCACGCCGCCTCGAAGTCGCCGCCGCGCATGTGCGTCATCCACGCCGAGGCGTCGTACTTCGTCTCCTCGTTCTGCCCTGCCGTCAACGGAGCGATTCCTGGGATCTGTGAGCCAGCCGCCATCCGCGTGAGCTACAAAGCAGGATGCGGACCGGAGGGGTGCGTTAGTGCGTTAGTGCGTTAGTGCGTTAGTGCGTGAGGAACAGCGCCTCCCCGCCCCTTTTGTCATCCTGAGCGAGCCGCCTCGCGGAAGCCGGCTGGGCACCAACCTTCCGGCGGCGAACGAAGGATCTAGCCTGCGAGGCAGGAGTCCCGCACTTCACCCCAGTCCCCTCGATACGCGCAGTAGATCCTTCGCTCCGCGCCACAGGACGGAGCACGGGCGAGTCCAGAGGGGCGCGTCGCTCAGGATGACAAAAGGGAACGGGCACCAATGGCTGCCACCGCCCCTCCCCCAGGTTGTTTTGGGGGAGGGGCCGCGAGGTGACGAGCGGGGGAGGGGGCCCTGGAGGGGGCCCGCCTCACCCACCCTCCCACCGATATCGCGCTAGCAATGTGCGCCCGCGCGCATCGAACTCCACGCCCTCGCCTTCCAGCAGGAAGCGCTGCACCAGTTCGCCGCCGGGGTAGGCGCGGCCGGTGCTGATGCCGCCGCGCGCGTTGATCACGCGGTGCCAGGGGACGGTGGTGCCGTCGGGGAGGGCGTGCAGGGCGTAGCCCACCAGGCGCGCGTGGCCGGGAAGACCCGCCAGCGCCGCCACGTCGCCATAGGTCAGCACGCGCCCGGCGGGGATGCGGCGGACGACCTCGAAGATGCGGTTGTGGCTGCTGTCGTCGATCATGAGTGTCACGATGCCACGCCGGGGCGATCGGGTCAAGAAAGTGGACTCGGTGAACAAGATCCTTGACGCCCTGGAAAGAGGGTGCTAGATATCCAGCAGGATGCTGGGTTTCCAGCACTGTGCTGGAATTCCCGCAGGACGATCCCCACCTCCTCACGAGAGAGATCCGCATGGGTCCCGAGCTCACCGCACACCTCAGCCGCAGGGAGCGCCAGGTGATGGACGTGCTCTTTGCGCTGGGCCAGGCCACTGTCAACGACATCCTGGAGCGCATCCCCGACCCGCCGAGCTACTCTGCCGTGCGCGCCACGCTGCGCACGCTGGTGGAAAAGGGCGAGGTCGAGCACCTGCAGGATGGCCCGCGCTACCTCTACAAGCCGATGGTGGCGAAGGAGAGCGCGCGATCGGCGGCGCTGGGGCACCTGGTGCGCACCTTCTTCGGCGGAAGCGTGGAGGCGGCGGCGGCGGCGCTCCTGGGGATGTCGCGGCGCAAGCTGACCGATGCGGACCTGCGGCGGCTGGCGCAGCAGGTGGATGCCGCCCGCGACGAGGGGAGGTAGCATGGCCATCGACGAGCTCTCGTCCGCGCTGCAGATCGCCGGGCGCTACCTGCCGGAGCTTGCCCTCAAGTCCACGCTGGTGCTGGGCGTGGCGGGGGTGCTCGCCTTCCTCCTGCGCCGCCGCTCCGCCGCCGTGCGCCACATCGTGTGGACCACCGCGGTCGCCGGCGTGCTCGCCCTGCCCTTCACGCACCTGATCCCCGTGCGCATCGCCGTGCTCCCCGCCTCGCTGGCGGGGGCGCAGGTGGCGCGGGATGATGCGGCGCCCGCGGTGTCGCAGACGGTGGAGGAGGCCGCGCCTTCGCCGCGGACGGTCGCCGAGCCGGTTCGCGAGGCGCCGGCTGCATCCGCGTGGTGGCCGGCGGACGTGGACCGCACGACGCTGATGGTGGGCGTGTGGCTGCTGGTGGCGTCGGTGCTGGTGCTGCGCGTGCTGGCAGGGACGGCGATGGTGTGGTGGCTCGCGCGGTCGGGCGAGCGGATGGTGGACGGCGAGTGGACGGCCGCGGCCGACCGCATCTCGCGCACCTTCGACGCGCCGAGCGCGCGGCTGATCCGCACCCGCTGGTCGGAGATGCCGATGACGTGGGGGTTCATCCGCCCCGTCGTCCTCCTTCCCGCCGACTGCGACGAGTGGCCGGCGGAGCGGCGCGACGTGGTGCTGCGGCACGAGCTGGCGCACGTGGCCCGGCGCGACGTGGCGACGCTCGCCCTGGCCCAGCTCGCGTGCGCCGTGCACTGGTTCAACCCGCTCGCCTGGCTCGCGCTTCACCAGCTGCGCGCCGAGGCGGAGCGGTGCTGCGACGATGCCGTGCTGAGCACCGGCACCCGCGCCTCCGCGTACGCCGCGCACCTGCTGGAGATGGTGCGCCTCATCGGCCGGGCGCGCGTCCCCGCCGCCGTCGCGCTGCCGATGGCGCAGCGGTCCACCTTCGAAGGGCGCCTCCTCGCCATCCTGGAGCCGGGCGTGGAGCGCGGCACGCCGGGACGCGCGCGGACGGCGCTGACCATGGGCGGCCTCCTGGCCGTCGTGGCCGCCGTCGGCGCGATGCGTCCGGTGGAGGCGATCACGGCCGATCTCGCCGCGATCCCGGCCGCGCCGGGGCGTGTGGAGGCGCGCGTGGTTTCGGCAAAGGTGGCGGAGAAGCCGCCTGCGGCGCCCGCCGTCCTCTCGGTGCTCCCGCGCTCCGTGCCCGCGCCCATCGCGGCGCTCAAAGATGCGTCCGCACCCGCGATTCAGCAGGCAGCGAGCGCGGCGGCGCAGGCGGCGGCGGATGCACAGGCCGCCGTGACCCCGCAGGTGGAAGCGAAGGCGCAGGCGACGGTGACGCAGAGCAGCGCGGGCGCGGTGGTGGCGCTGGTGGCGGCGCTCAGGGATGCGGACGGCACCGTTCGGCTGAGCGCGATCCGGGCGCTGGGGTCGCTCCATGATCCGCGCGCGGTGCAGGCGCTGATCGAGGCGCTGCGCACCGACTCGGATGCAACCGTGCGCAACACCGCCGCGTGGGCGCTCGGGGAAATCGAGAGCCGTGCCGCGACCGCCGCGCTGGTGCAGGCGATGGCGTCGGACCGCTCCATCGAGGTGCGCCGCACCGCCACGTGGGCGCTGGGGCAGATCGAGGACCCCGCCGCCGTGGACGGGCTCGCCCGCGCGGTGCGCGACCCCGACACCGAGGTGCGCGAGACGGCGGTGTGGGCGCTGGGCGAGATCGAGAGCCGCACCGCCGTCCCCGCGCTGTCATCCGTGCTGCGCGAGGGTGACGTGGCGATGCGCCGCCTCGCCGCCTGGGCACTGGGGCAGATCGAAGCGGCGGAGGCGGTGCCCGCGCTCGCCGCCGCCCTGCGCGACAGCGACCGCGAGGTGCGCGAGACCGCCGTGTGGGCGCTCGGCGAGATCGAATCGGCGGACGCGGTGCCCGCGCTGACCACGGTGCTGGGCGACTCCGACCCGCGCGTGCGCAACCAGGCGGCGTGGGCGCTGGGGCAGATCGAGGCTGAGTCCGGCGTGGCGCCGCTCAGCCGCGTGCTGCAGGGCGATTCCGACGCGAGCGTGCGGCAGACGGCGGCGTGGGCGCTGGGCGAGATCGAGCGCGAATCCGCCATGCCCGCGCTCACCGCCGCGCTGCGCGACCGGGTACCCGCCGTGCGCGCGACGGCGGCGTGGGCGATCGGGCAGGTGGAGCCGGACCGCGCCCCCGCCGAGCTGAGCGCGCTGCTGCGCGACGACGACCAGTCGGTGCGCGCCAACGCGCTGTGGGCGCTCGGGCAGACGCGGGACGTGGCCGCCATCGAGCCGCTGCTGCGCGACCCGAATCCCGAAGTGCGCAGAGCCGCGGCCCGTGCCCTCGGCGGCGGACCCGATCCCCGGCCCCGGCCGCGGCCTCAACCGCGCCCGCGTCCCCGTCCGCGCCCCATGAACTAGGCGGAACGAACCCATGAACACGATCGAATCATTCGTGCGGCGGCCCCTTCCGAGGGCCGCCGCCATGGCCGGGCTCGCCCTCGTCCTGGTGCCGGCGGCGCTTTTCTGCGGCGTCGAGCGCCCGCGGGCCGAGACGACGGAGGCGCAGGAGAGCGGCGCGCGTCCGCTGCTGGCCGCGGTGCGCGGGATCTCGCCGGTGGCTTGCGAGCTGGTGTCGCAGTCGGTCGGCAACGGGTGGGGGATGGGCGGCGGCGACGCGGAGGACGCGCCCTCCCTGGTGCAGCGCGACGAAGCGACCGGCCGCGTGCTCGCCTGGCTCGGCGCCCAGTCCGCGTCGGCCGACGACGTGGCGGCGCTGCGCGACGGGCTGGGCGACCCGGATGCCTGCGTCCGCCGCGTCTCCGCCAGGCTGCTGGGAAGGCGGCGCTTCGAAGGCGGGACGGATGCCCTCCTCACCGCGCTGCGCTCCGGCGAGCCGCTGCGGCGCGACGCGGCGGTGCTGGGGCTGGGCTACGCGGGCGATCCGCGCTCCGTCGCCCCGCTCGCCGCGCT
>DASVTZ010000125.1 GCA_036387335.1 Longimicrobium sp. | reverse complement strand
CATCCCCGTGCTGACGGCGACGTTGACGGTGTACAGCGCCATGATGGAGATGACGGTGTTGATGGCGTCCGTGTAGAAGACGCGCCCAACCAGGAAGCGCACCAGGCCGGGGTAGCGCCCGCCTTCCTTGAGCGTGCGGATGGTCTGCGAGGTGGAGTCGCGCACCATCTCCCAGCCGATGGGGCGGGGGCGGGGGTTGCCGCGCTCACGGACGAAGAGGAAGCAGGGGATGGAGAGGACGAGGAAGGCAGCCGCGATGGCGGTGAAGAGGAGCGGCTTGTTCCCGGTGCCCAGCAGGATGCCCATCCCGACCGCGAAGTAGGAGCCGAGGTACCCCACGCCGACCCCGATCCCGCCGATCCGGCCGCGGTTCTCCTCGGTGCTGACCTCGGGGAGGAGCGCGTCGTAGAACTGGAGCCCCGCCTGGTACGCCACGTTGGCGATGACGAAGCAGATCGCCGTCGTGTAGAAGCCAGAGCGCGCCAGCAGCGCCGTGAACGCGACGCAGACCACCGTGCTGACGATCAGAAAGGGCATCCGCCGGGGCGCGCGGTCCGTCATCGCCCCCAGGAGCGGTGAGAACATGAAGATGAGCGCCATCGAGACCGCGGTGATGATCCCGTAGACCGTGTCCGCGCGCGTGGCCCCCACCTGGTCGCGCACCCAGAGGGAGAAGTAGAGCGAGATGACGCCCATCGAGAAGATGGTGTTCGCCAGGTCGTACAGCACCCAGCTCGCCACCGAGATGCGCCTGATCTCGTGCGGCGCCTTGCGCGGCACCGTTTCGGGAGGCGGCGCGGCGATTCCGGGCTCGAGCATGGGGTGGGGCTCCGTTTCGGGATTCAGGGGAAGGCCAGCGGTTCGCGGGTCTCTTCCCAAAGCGTGTTGAGCTGCTTCGCGAGCTCGCGCTGCCGGGTGCGCAGCTCGTCCAGCGTCTGCCGCCTGCGGGCGCGGAGGATGAAGCGTCGTGCCTCGCCGGTCGCGCGCTGCCAGCGGTCGCGCACGTGCAGCGTCACGACACCGATCGCGGGGAGCACGACGACCGCCGCTAGGCCCGCGAGGATGCCGAAGCGCCACCCGATCAGTGCCGACAGCGCGACGACCCACAGCAGGTGAATCACCGCGCCCACGAGCAGCTTGGTCGTGGCCTGCATGTCGGGAGTCGGCTTCGTCAAGGCGGCGACTGGGCGTGTGGCCTGGTAGGGGATGAAGAAGATGATCGTGCCCGCCGCGGCGATGGGGACGCCCAGGGCGAAGAAGGCGAGTTGCCGCACGATCCAGCGGGCGGCGAGGTCGGCGCGGTTTCCAGCCTTGAGCTGTTCGGGCGTCATCCCGAGCACCTGGAGGGAGCGGGCGTGCTCGGCCACCTCGTGCGCCAGCGCCGTCCAGGGGCCGCGCTCGTCGTGGCGCAGGCGGGCCAGCGACGCCGCGGCCGCGCGCATCCGCCGCACGCGCGCCGCGGGGGAGGGGTCGGTGGGCGTTTCGGCGGAGAAAGTGGCCTCGGCGGCTTCCAGGAGCGGCGCGTCTTCCCAGCGGTCCAGGTTGATCGTCACGCGGCGGATCGCGTCGTCGATGCGGTCCGTCAGCTCGCCCACGGCGGCACGGTCGCCTTCGCCGCGCGGGGCGAGGTCATCCCACGCTACGGGCTCACCCACGACCAGCATCCCCTCGGAGCGGAACGACTCCTTTTCGCGGAAGACGAGCCCGATCGGCACCACTGGGAACGCGCCGCCGATCCGCGCCGCGGCGCCAAGCGCGATGCGTGCGGCCCCCGTCTTCAGCGGCGCGAGCGAGGGGCTGGTGTGGCTGATCCCCTCGGGGAAGATCCCAACCGCGTCGCCAGCCGCGAGCGCCTCGTGCGCGGCGCGAAAGGTGTCATCGTTGCCGGCCATCGCGGCGGGATCGTCCTGCCTGCGGTACACGGGGATCGCCCCGGCACCCCGGACGAGCCATCCCACCTGCCCGTGATCGAAGAGGGGCGCCTTCGCCAGGAACCGCACCGGCCGCCCCGCCGCCGCCACCACCGCCGCCGCGTCGAGCAGCGAGTTGGGATGGTTCGCCACCAGCAGCACCGGCCCCGCCGGCGGCACGCGCTCGCCCGTCACCTCGAGCCGGTAGAACACCCGGAGCGCGAAGCGGGAAAGGGGCGAGAAGATGGGGAGGAGCCACACGATGCGGGTCGTGAGCGGCGGGGGAGGTTGTCCGGCGGGACGCGAAATATCGCGACGCCTGTTGATGGGCGAAAGACCGCGCGTAGATTCACGTACCTATGAGCCAAGCTGATTGCACCGAGCCGCCGCCCGCGAAGGCCTTCGTGCCGCGCCCCTTCCGCCCCGCGCGCTGGCTGCCGGGCGCGCACGGCCAGACCGTCGCCGGGCGCTACCTGCGCGAGCGGACCGGCGTGCACTACCGCCGCGAGCGCATGGAGACGGAGGACGGCGACTTCGTGGACCTGGACTGGGCCACCGTCGAAGGAATCGCGCTCCCGGCCGGCGCGCCCCTGGTGCTGCTGGTGCACGGCCTGGAGGGGAGCGCCAACTCGTCGTACATGCTGGAAAGCTGCCGAGCCCTCGCCGAGTGCGGCCTGCGCGCCGTGGCGATGAACTTCCGCTCGTGCAGTGGCGAGCCGAACCGCGCGCTCCGTTTCTACCACGCCGGCGACACGGCGGACCTCTCCGCCGTCCTCCGCCACCTGCGCGAGCGCGAGCCGGACGCCGCCTTTGGCGCGCTCGGCTTCTCGCTGGGCGGCAACGTCCTCCTCAAGTACCTCGGAGAGCGGGGGGAGGGTTCCGCCGTTCGCGCGGCGGCGGCGGTGTCGGTGCCCTTCGACCTGATGGCGGGCGCGGAGTACATGGACGCCAGCTTCATGGGCCGCAGGTATACGGAGGTGCTCCTGCGCTCCCTCCGCCGCAAGTTCGGCGACAGGCAGGCGGAGATCGGCGACCGCTGCGACGCGCCGAGAGCGCTCTCTTCGCGCTCCTTCCGCGACTTCGACGACGCCGTGACGGCGCGTCTGCACGGCTTTCGTGACGTGGCGGACTACTACGCGCAGTCCAGCTCCGCGCAGTTCCTCCCGGCGATACGCATCCCCACGCTCCTAGTGCACGCGGTGGACGACCCGTTCGTCCCGCCGCACGCCATCCCGCGCCAGGCGGTCGAGGTCAACCCCAGCCTCGCCGCGATCTTTACGGAGCACGGCGGGCACGTGGGGTTCATCCAGGGGAAGCCGTGGGCGCCCGAGTTCTGGGCGGAGCGCGAGGCGGCGCGCTTTCTGGCCGAACGGCTCCCGCACCCGTAATCTGCTGCACGGGACGGTACGCGCTTCGCGTTGTCCTCGGCCTGTTGCCCCGCCGTGACACGTGGGGGGTACAATACGGCGAGGCGGTCATCGCCCCCGGCGGGCGCGCATCTTCGGTGAGCCCCGGATCACCTGTCGAACACGGAACGAACGGATGTCGGAAGGACTGGACTTGCAGGAGCAGCAGGCGCAGTGGGGATGCACGGTGGAGGAGCGGTTCAGCCACCGCCTTCCGCTGAACGTCCCCAGCCGCAACAACCGCAAGGTCGCGGCGCTCATCCAGCGCATCAACCAGGACGAGGAGCTGTACTCCCTCTGGCTCGCGGCGAACGTCAACGCCGTGGAGCGGCTGGGGATGACGGACCACGGGCCGGTGCACGTCAAGATCGTGATGAACATCGCCACCAAGCTGCTGCGCATGCTCCTGGAGCGCGGCGCGAAGCCCGGCGTGGTGGAGAACTACGGGATGGGAAGCGACGACGCCGAGGTGGTGGTCGTCATGGCCGCGCTCTGCCACGACCTTGGGATGTCGATCCACCGCGCGGACCACGAGGGATTCTCGCTCTTCGTGGCGCAGGCCAAGATCAAGGAGCTGCTCTCCGAGCTGTACGACGTGCGCTCGGCCACGATCCTGCGCTCCGAGATCCTGCACGCCATCATCGCCCACCGCTCGGGCGGCAAGCCGCTGACGCTGGAGGCGGGGATCGTGCGCGTGGCGGACGCGCTGGACATGGCCAAGGGCCGCTCGCGCATCCCTTTCGCGACGGGCGCTGCCAGCATCCATTCCGTCTCCGCGGCGGCGATCGAGGCGGTGCACATCGAGCCCGGCGTCACCAAGCCCGTGCGCGTGCGGATCGAGATGTCCAACTCGGCCGGCGTCTTCCAGCTCGACCAGCTCTTTCGCGAGAAGCTCAAGGGGAGCGGCCTGGAGCCGTACATCGAGCTCGAAGCGCTGATCGAGGGCGAGGCCGAGAAGCGGCTGGTGACCTCGTTCCAGCTCTGATGCCGTTTCTCGCGCTCCTGCTGCGTTGAACCGATTGTCTCACGCGAAGACGCGAAGGCGCAAAGAAAGTACTTCCGTGCTTCCCTTCGCGTCTTCGCGCCTTTGCGTGACATCGTGATCCAATGATTTTGCACAGAATTCGACGCCTGACCTGATGCGCGTCCTGATCACCGGCGGAGCCGGCCTGCTCGGCGGCACGCTGATCTCCACCGCGCGTGTCGGGGTGGAGGTGCACGCCACGCAGCGCCGCACCCCCGTCTCCGGAGCTGTGGCACACGCCGTGGACCTGGCCGACGCACCCGCGATCGCCGCCCTCCTGGAACGCCTGCGTCCCGATGCGGTGATCCACACCGCGTATGGCAAGGACGATCCGGAGCGCGACATCGTGACCGCCTCGCGCGCCGTCGCGGAGGGGTGCGCGCGCACCGGCGCCGCGCTCGTGCACGTGAGCACCGATCTGGTGCTTGATGGCGAGCACGCGCCCTACGATGAATCCGCCGAGGCGGCGCCGATCGAGGAGTACGGGCGCTGGAAGGCGGAGGCGGAACGTGCGGTGCTTGCCGCCGCGCCGGAGGCGGCCATCGCGCGCACCTCCCTCATCGTCCGCGCCGACCCGCCGGACGCCATCACCGCCCGCCTCGTGGAGTCGCTCCGCGCGGGCGAGCCGTCGCGCCTGTACGTGGACGAGCTGCGCTGCCCGATCTTCGTGGAAGACCTCGCCCGCCAGCTCTGGGAGATCGCCGCCCTTCCCGCGGCACGGCGCGGCGGCGTGTGGAACCTGGTGGGTCCTGAGGCGGTGAGCCGCTTCACGATCGGCACCCTGATCGCGCGCCGCTTCGGCCTCGATGCATCGCTCCTGACACCCGCGCTCAACGCCACCCATCCCGCGCCCCGCCCCCGCGATCTGCGCCTCCTCACCCCGCGCGCCGACCGCGAGCTGAAGACGCGCGCGCGGACGATCGCGGAGGCGCTGGTGCCGGCGTAGGGCCCCCACCCCCGCTCGTCACCTCGCGGCCCCTCCCCCAAACCG
>DASVTZ010000124.1 GCA_036387335.1 Longimicrobium sp. | reverse complement strand
GGCGCCCGGCGTTTGCGGTTTGCGTGCGTGAGGGACCGGTGATGCGTTCCTTCAAGGCGCGGGCCGCGGCGGTGCGGGAGGCGTGGTTCGAGAAACGCAAACGGTGGGCAGACACGCAGGTCTGCCCCTACCGGCGCCGGTGCGCGGGGCGGAGGTCGAGGAACGCAGAGGGCGGCCCCCTCTCTCGATAACGGCGAGGGCGCAGCCCTCTCCGGTTATCGGGAGAGGGGGCAGCGAGGAACGAGCGGGGGTGAGGGCCCTCTACCGCCGCCGCACCCGCAGCACCGCCTCGTACCTCGGCACCGGCTTGCCGATCTCGCGGCCGGGCTGCACGTCCAGCACCTCGATCTCGTAGGCGCCGAACGATGCGCCCTTGGGCTCGTCGGGGGTGGAGAGGATGGCGCGTTGGGCGGTGGTGCGCGGGGCGCTCAGCTGTACCTCGACCCGCGCATAGCCCGCGCGGATGCAGCGCGCGTTGATCGGGCAGCGCTGGTCCTCGGTGACACGCACGAAGCCCACGCGCAGCCCGTCGTCGCCCACCAGCGCGGCCTGGCCGGCGCGCAGGCGGAACTCCTCGTCCAGCCCGGCGCGCACCTGCGTCCCGACCGGCGTGGTGGCGCAGGCGGAGACGGTCAGCGCCAGGGCCAGCGTTTTCCAGACCTTCATCGATTCGCTCCTCGTGGAAAATGCGGGGCGCCGGACCCCGTGCGGAGTTCCGGCGCCTGTGGTACCTCCGTCAAGGCCCCTGGGTTTCAATCAGGGGAGATCCTTCAGCCACGCCTCCGCCTGCGCGGCGATCTTGTCCGCCTTGTCCAGGCCGTTCACCACCCGCCGGGCGTTGCGGAAGTCGCGCTGGTTGGCGTTCACGTACCGGTCCAGCGGCGCCCCTGTGTACGCACCGCGCGTCATCCCGTCCACCAGCACCCACGCCGAGAGCGCGGGCCAGTTCATGAGCACCGGCGGAAGCAGCTCCAGGTGGATGCCGGATCGCTTCGCGTACTGACGGTAGTTGTTGCGCCCGGTGAGCTGCACGTAGCCGCGCCCCTTGAAGCGGCGCCCGTCGCCGGGCTGCGTGTTCCCCAGGTCCGAGCGCCCCTCGTACGCCGCGCCGCTGGCGTACTCCTCCAGCGTGGCGAAGCGGTCGGACTCGTGCTCGGCCGTGGCGAGCACGTACGCAAGCTGCGGCCTGGAGAGCTTGTGCGCCGCGGCGACCCGGGCGATGGCGTTCACGCTCCCCGGCCGGTTGGCCGCGCGCTGGGTGCGGCGGAACTCGAAGTCGGGCGGAATGTCCACGGCGAGCTTGCCCATGAACCCTTCCGGCGCCTGCGCGGCATCCGCAAGGCGGCGCGCGCCCGTCACGTCGATGGCGGCGTTGGAGGGGAGGCCCGCGGCGCTCCGGAAGAGTTGCCATGCGGCCTGGGTACGCGGGCCCGCGGCGCCGTCCACGTCGTCGAACGGGTTGAGGAGGTACACGGCGCCCAGCGCGCGCTGCACCGCCAGCGTCGTGTCGCCGCCCCACCCGGCGCCCACTCCGGTGATCTCGCGCAGAATTGCGAGGGCGTCCTTCAGCGGCACGGCGCCGGGGGCCGGCGGAGGAGGCGCGGGGGGGGTGCTCACGAGATGCGACGGCGCGGGGGCGGGCGGCGCGGGGGGAGGCGTGGGCGCGCCGATGGCGTCGAGCGCCGCCCAGCTTTGCGGACCGACGATGCCGTCCGGCACCATGTTCCGCTCGCGCTGGAAGCGGCGGACGGCCGCTTCCGTCTGCGGCCCGAAGATCCCGGCCGGCGACACGCCCAGCCGCTGCTGGACGACCTTGACCAGCGGGTGCGTCATCCCCCGGCGCAGCGTGGGCCGCCCTCCCTTGTGCGGCTCCTGGGCCGGGATCAGCGGCGGCGGATCCGTGGTCATCGCCTGCGCGACCGCGGCCCGGAACTTGGTCATGTCGAAGACCGGATCGGTTTTGCGTCCCGCGGGGAGCGCCCACTCGCGGTGTGCAACGCAGAACTCCGGCCCGGTGCCGATGTGCTTCAGGATCGCCGCCACACCCCGCACGTACGCGTCCATCTGCACGGCCGGCCAGGGATCCGAGTGGGTGCCCCGGTTCTCCGCCTCGATTCCGATGAAACTGCGGTTCCCCGTCTTCGTCCCCTTCCACTCTCCCACGCCGGCATGGTTGCAGAAGCCGGCGGCGACCACGTAGTAGGTGCCGTCGCGCCCCAGACCGAGCTGCGCCAGCGGGCCGGTGAGGTCGTCCCGCCCCTTCTTGAGCAGCTCAAGCGTGGGCATGTTCTCGTCAGACGCGGTGGCGGTGTGGTGGCATATCACGCCGACCACCTTTCCCATCTCCTTGCCCGGCACCCCTCGGTCTTCCCAGCCCTTGGTCAGCGACACCTTGAGTCCGGCGTCGAGGAGCACCTGCGGGAGCCAGATCAGTTGGTTTGGCATGTTACTCCACGCCTCCGTGCGCCGGGG
Organism: Longimicrobium sp.; assembly: GCA_036387335.1. Lineage (NCBI taxonomy): Bacteria > Pseudomonadati > Gemmatimonadota > Longimicrobiia > Longimicrobiales > Longimicrobiaceae > Longimicrobium > Longimicrobium sp. The sequence goes on along the minus strand of DASVTZ010000124.1, from coordinate 9,462 downwards.
GAAGCTGCTCGTCTGAGGTGGGCACGTCCACCACCGCGCCGCAGCCGTCCAGGTCGTCGTCCGCGCCGTGCGCCGCGCCACCGGATGCCAGCAACGCCGCCGACGCGCCGGAGCCGACGGCCGCGGCGGCACCCGATGGGAGCGCGGGTGCCGCGGGGGGAGCCTGGGGCGGCGTCCCGTCCGACCCCGCGGTTGGAAGCTTGTCGTTCTTGCGGTCTTCGGAGCCCTCGTTCGGGCTCTTCTCGTTCGGCTTCACGGTGGAGCGGATCACCATCACCTTGTTCAGGATGTCGAACCAGAAGGGTGCGCCCATGGTGGCGGCGAACGCCGTCATCAACCATCCCATCACGGGCACGACCCACCACACCCAGAAATTCTTGACCGGATCGGGCCCACGCGGCGGGATTTCCCGCCTCGACCATCCGATGGGGAGCTGAAGTGCGTTCAGCTCGGCACGCGCCTGCTCGTAGCCGATGCCCTCGATCGTCCCGGCATCATTCACCGCCCCCGCGGCAGCCACCGCGGCGTCCCGCGCCCCGGTGTCACGGTACAGGTGCCGCGCGATCGCGGTTGTGTCGATGTTCAGCGCGACCGCGATGAAGAGGCCGATAAAAAAAAGGACGAAGTGTGTGGACCGCTTGTACCAGCCGGAGACGCGGTCCATCGAGCTGTCGTACCACGCCTCCAGGTTGGCCTGCACGTGGTTCAGGTCACCCTGCGCCGAGTCGATGGCGGTGAGCAGTGCGCGCTGGACCTTTTCGTTCTGCAAGGTCCCGACACTGTCGCGGAGCGATTGCAGCGAGATGACCGGCCCCCCGCCGGAGCTGTTCTCCGGAGTGATCTCGCGCCCGCGCACCGCCAGGTCCATGAGCGCTACGGCGAAGCTGCGCGAAGGGATGTACGACGGCATCTTGCCCCCGCGCGCCAGCGCCCACGGCCGCGCCTGTCCGTCGCGCGCGATCCGCGCGGTGTCGTAGTCATTCTCGTACAGCACGGCCACGAGCGGATGGTTGAACAGGTCCCTCGCGAGACCGTTCCCTCCGCGGTCGGCCAGCAGCACGCGGATGCCGTGCTCGAGGTGCGCCGCGCGCGTTTTGAGCACCGACTCGATCCCCTCGCGGATCGCCGAGCAGATGATGCTGACCAGGATGTACACGAAGATGATGCCGACTGCGACGTCGAGGATGGTGGAGCCGAACATGGGGAGTTCCTCGCGATGGAGGGAGCACTGCGGGATCTACAGGATGTGGCGCCAAAAGCCATGAATCAAGACTCTCGTACGCACCGCGGCGCCAGAGGATTGGATGGACAACCGCGAACGATTTCCCGTTTCTGCCACGGAATACCCGGGGAGACGGCGCGAGGGCCCGGCGAAGCGCTTTCGCCGGGCCCTCTATTTTCGCGTCGTCGTGCGGAGCGCCGGTCTCAGACCAGCTTCATCGCCACCGGCTCGGCGCCGCTGTAGTCGTAGAAGCCCTTCCCCGTCTTACGCCCGAAGTAGCCGAGCGAGATCATGCGCTTGAGGAGCGGGGGAGATGCGTAGCGCTTCTCCTTGTACTCCTTGTACATGATGTCGCCGATCTTGTCGAGCGTGTCGAGGCCCACGAAGTCGGAGAGGATGAAGGGGCCCATCGGGTAGCCGGTGCCCAGCTTCATCCCCTTGTCGATGTCCTCGATGGTCGCCACGCCCTGCTCAAGCGCGCGGATGGCGTCCATCATGTACGGCACCAGGAGGAGGTTGACGACGAAGCCCGAGTTGTCCTTGCAGACGATCGGCTCCTTGCCCAGCGACGCGGCGAAGTCGAACGCGGTCTGGAAGACGGCTGGGTCGGTGGCGATGGTCTTCACCACCTCCACCAGCTTCATGACGGGGACGGGGTTGAAGAAGTGCAGCCCCACCATCCGCTCGGGACGCTTCGTGGCGGCGGCCATGTCCGCGATGGTGAGCGAGGAGGTGTTGGAGGCGAAGATCGTCTCCGGGCCGCACACCTCGTCCAGCGTCTTCCACATCTGGTTCTTGAGCTCGAGGTCCTCCACCACGGCCTCGATGATGATGTCGCACTGCGCGAGGTCCTCCAGCTTCGTGGTGCCGCGCAGCCGCCCGACGATGGCGTCGCGGTCCTCGGCGGCCAGCTTCCCCTTTTCGACCGACTTCCCGAGCTGCTTCGAGATGCCGCCGATCCCGCGCTCGCACACCTCGTCGGACACTTCGCGGACGAGCGTCTCGTACCCGGCCGCGGCGCACACCTGGGCGATCCCGCTCCCCATCAGCCCGCACCCCAGAACCCCGACGCGCTTGATCTCGGCCATCCGGCGACTCCCTTGTTGGTGATCGTGTAGTGGTTGGTTAGGAACTGAAGTGCGTTAGTGCGTTAGTGCGTTAGTGCGTTAGTGCGTTAGTGCGTTAGTGCGCCACCCATAATCTGTCATCCTGAGCGACGCGCCTCACCGACCTTTCCCCGTCTCCACCCCCTGGCGCGGAGCGAAGGATCTACTGCGCGTGCCGAGGGACCGCCCAGTCACGCCATCCTCCACCCCACAGACGTTTCAACGCACTCACGCACTCACGCACTCACGCACTCACGCACTGCTGTTAGATTCCGAGCTGCCGCCGCCAATCCGGTTTCTGCGCTGGCTTGGGGAGCTCTCCGTGCTCGACTCGGTCGAGAAAGGCTTCGAGGCGGTCCTGCACGCTCCCCGCGACGCCGCGGTAGATGCCGCGCGCCAGGAGCATGGCGGCGCCGAAGATGGGGAAGCCGAGCAGGATCGTCGGGTCCGGCCCCATCATCGCCAGCGCGGTGCCGATGGCGGCGCCGCCCCCGCCTCCGCCGACCACCCCGCCCACCGTCAGCCCCGTGCGCATGGCGCCGAGCGGGACGGAGACCTCCACGAACGCCGAGTCCTCGTCCAGCGGCGAGACGTGCACGTCCACCGTCTTGAGGTCGAGCGTGGCGGCGCGCGAGCCCATCTTGGCGGCCGCGCGGCCCAGCGATGCGCCGATCCCGGTGCCGCGCACGTACCGCGTGCGGTCCGGAAAGCGGCGCTGCACCACCATGAACTCGCACTTCACCAGGTACTCCTCCAGCGACATCCCGAGCGGCGCTGCGGGACGGCGGATCGTGCGCGAGGCGCGGACGGTGTCCGGCCCCATGACGCTCACCATCATCCCCTTCTGCTCCCGCGGCAGCCCGCGCACCTCCGCGATGGCGCGGCGGACGTGCGCCGGCTCCAGCCCCAGCTCCTTCCCGATCCGCATCACCTCCGCCTCCGGCAGCCCCTCCTCCGCGTCGCCGCGGGCGAACTGCAGCTCCGTGGCGCGCCGGATCACCGCCTCCAGCTCCTGGCTGGAGACGCGCCGGAGGCCGGTGGGCTCGGGGGATGGTTTGGCGGGGAGGTGATCGGGCATCGGCTCGTCGTCAGGGTGCGTTAGTGCGTTAGTGCGTAAGTGCGCTGGATCAAAACGCACTCACGCACTTACGCACTCACGCACTTCCGTTCTTCAATCCGCCGCGATCGCCGCTTCCGCGGCGGCCGGGAACGCCTCCACCACCACCGCGATTCCCTGGCCGCCGCCGATGCAGGCGCTGCCCAGGCCGAAGCGCTTCCCCTGGCGCCGCAGCTCGTGGAGGAGGTGCACCGTGATGCGCGCGCCGCTCATCCCCAGCGGGTGGCTCATGGCGATGGCGCCGCCCGAGACGTTGGTGCGCTCGCGGTCCAGGCCGAGCTCCTTTTCGACCGCGCAGTACTGCGACGCGAACGCCTCGTTGATCTCAACCAGGTCCATCTGGTCCAGGCTCATGTCGCCGCGCTTGAGGGCGAGGCGCGAGGCGGGCGCCGGGCCGATCCCCATGTGCTTCGGGTCCACGCCGGCGATCCCCCACGACACCAGGCGGCCGATGGGCTGCAGGCTGTTGCGCCGCGCGTATTCCTCGGACGCGATCAGCACCGCCGCGCCGCCGTCGCCGATGCCGGATGCGTTGCCGGCGGTGACGGTGCCGCCCTCCTTGAAGTACGGCTTCAGCTTGCCGAGCATCTCCATCGTCGTCTCGGGACGCATGTGCTCGTCGCAGCGGAACTCCGTCTCGCCCTTGCGGCTCTTGAGCGTGATGGGGACGATCTCGCTGTCGAAGCGGTTCTGCTCGCACGCCACCTTGGCGAGCTGCTGGCTGCGGTGCGCGTACTCGTCCACCTGCTGGCGCGTGATGCCGTAGTGGTCGGCCAGGTTCTCGGCCGTCACCGCCATCGAGCAGCCGGCGAAGGTGTCGGTGAGCGCCTCCCACAGCGAGTCCTCGTACAGCTTGCCCACCGGCCCCAGCCGCTGCTCGCCCCACCGCGCGCCGCGGATGACGTGCGGCGCCTGGCTCATCGACTCGGTGCCGCCGCACAGCGCGACCTCGGCCTCGCCCAGCATGATCTCCATGGCGCCCGAGATGATCGCCTGGAAGCCCGATCCGCACAGCCGGTTCAGCGTCAGCGCGGGGGTGTCCTGCGGCAGCCCGGCGCGCAGGCCGATGTGGCGCGCGAGGTAGATGGCGTCCGACGAGGTCTGCAGCGCGTTGCCGAAGACGACGTGGCCGACCTCCTCCGCCGGTACGCCGCCCCGCTCCAGCGCCGCCTTCGCGGCGAACACGCCGAGGTCGGTCGCGGAGAAGTCTTTGAGAGAGCCGCCGAACGTACCCATTCCGGTGCGGGCGGCGGAAAGGAACACGACTTCGGTGTCTTTGCCCTGGGTTGCCATTGTGCTCACTTCCTATGAGGTGCGGTCGCTACGGAGCACGACAATATGCCCGCGCCGCGGGGTGCGTCGCAAGCCATGCCCCGGGTACGGCCGTGGCGCGGCCGGCGCTCCCGTAAAGCGGGTGTGCGCATTATTTTGTGTGCGTGGTGCGGGCGCGCCGCGGCGGACCGGGGCCGACGCCGGGGCCGGGCGCCGGGGGCGGGCGCCGGGGCGAACATGGCGCGGGCGGGCGCCGGGGGCGGGCGCCGGTGCACGGACAACCGGGGGATGAATCCCCCGGCTGGAACCACGCGAAGACCGCTGAAGCGGTCTAGTGGCCACGATCTCGCCCGCGAGTCCGCGAAGGCGGACTTTGTGCTGTTGTTGCCGCGAGTTTACTCGCCAGTCTGTCCAGCTCACCCACCGATTCCTGCGATGAAACGCTGCCCGTTCTGCGCCGAAGAGATCCTCGACGAGGCGAAGCTGTGCAAGCACTGCGGTTCGTGGGTCGCGCCAGAGCCGCCGCCCGCGGGGGTCGCGGCACCGGCACGCGTGGCGTCCGAGCCCGGTCCGCCGCCGATGCAGCTGGAGTATCAGACGGCGCAGTTCCCCAACACCTTCGCGGGGCAGAAGCAGAAGAACGAGGCCCTCGCGCGCGCCGCGGCGAACGGGTGGAAGGTGGAGAGCGAGACGCTGCTGCCGGGGCACATGAAGGGCGAGCAGGCGTGCTGCCTCGCGCTCATCTGCCTGCCGTTGGGCTTCCTCGCGGGGCGCACGGAGGGGGTGGTCAGCGTTACCTGCTCGCGGCCGGTCCAGCCGAACGGCAACGCGACGCCGCCACCGCTTCCAGCGCTTCCCCTGCTCGCAGCGTACGACGGGACGTGTCTCAACTGCGGCTACATCAACAGCTCCAGCCGGGCGACGTGCAAGAATTGCAGGGAGCCGCTCTGAGGGCGGGGAAGGCGCTCGTCACGCGCCTGTTCGTCGCCAACCCGTACCTCGCGCTCTGGCACTGCCACCGCCGATGCGAGCGCTCGTTCTTTGTGCGCGGGCGGCAGTTCGGCGTTTGTGCGCGGTGCACGGGGCTGCTCGTGGGGGGCGTGCTGTCGCCGCTGGCGGTGCCGCTCGGGGCCGGGGTCCTGGTCCCCGCCGCGTGCGCAGCGATGGTGCTCCTGGCAATTGATGGAGGGAGTCAGCTCGCGGGGTGGCGCGCGTCGACGAATCGGCTGAGACTCGTGACCGGGTTGGCGGCGGGGCTGGTGGGCCCCGCGGCGGTGCTCGCCCTGATCATCTCCTGACACCTCCACGATCGAACGGGCCCGGACCTCGCATGTGCGGAGGGTCCGGGCCCGTTTTCAGTTCTCACCAGCCGAGCGAATGATCTACGACCTCCTGCGGCCGCTCCTCTTCAACCTGCCGGCCGAGCGGGCGCACCACGTGGGCGTCACGGCGCTGAACGCGGCGCTCGCCACGGCACCGGCGCGCGATGCGGCGCGGGCGATGTACGCCGTGCGCGACCCGCGGCTGGAGGTGGAGCGCTTCGGGATCCGCTTCCCCAACCCGGTGGGGCTGGCGGCGGGGTTCGACAAGTCGGCGGAATCGTTCAACGCGCTGGGAGCACTGGGGTTCGGGCACGTGGAGGTGGGGACGGTCACGGCGCTGGCGCAGCCCGGAAACCCGCAGCCGCGCCTCTTCCGGCTCCCCGAAGACGAGGCGCTCCTCAACCGGATGGGGTTCAACAACCCCGGCGCCGATGCCGTTTCCGCCCGTCTCGCGCGCACCCGCGCGGAGCCGGTGCTGGGCATCAACATCGGCAAGAGCAAGGCTGCGGCGCTGGAGGATGCCACCGCGGACTACCTGCGCAGCTTCGACCTGCTGGAGCCGTTCGCGCGCTACGTCGCCGTCAACGTCAGCTCGCCGAACACGCCGGGGCTGCGCACGCTCCAGGACGCGGGTCCGCTGCGCGAGCTCCTGCGCGCCCTGCGTACCCGCGGCGAGGAGCGCGCCCGTGCCCGAGGCGCCACCGCGCGGCCCATCCTCCTCAAGATCGCTCCCGACCTCACCGATCTGCAGGTGGACGAGGTCGCCGGGATCGCGCTGGAGGAGGGGATCGCGGGGATCATCGCCACCAACACCACCGTGTCGCGCGACGGGCTGCGCACGCCGCGCGTGGAGGCGCTGGGCGCGGGCGGGGTGAGCGGTGCGCCGGTGAGGGCGCGGGCGCGCTCGGTGGTGGCGCGCATCTACTACGGGACGGGCGGGCGGCTCCCCATCGTGGGCGTGGGCGGGATCTTCGACGCGGTGGATGCATGGAAGATGATCCTGGCCGGCGCGTCGCTGGTGCAGGTGTGGACCGGGTTCATCTACCGTGGTCCGGGGATCGCGCGCGACATCAACCGCGGCCTCTCCGCGTACCTGGAGCGCGACGGCCTCCGCTCCATCGACGAGGCCGTGGGCCTCGCGCACCGCTGATGCCGGTCCGCCCGAGAACCGCGCGCTTTCTCCAGGCCTACCTGCGCGGCGGCGCGGGCGCGTTCCGCGAGGAGGAGACGACCGTCACCGTCGCGGGCGAGGTGCGCGAGGCGACGCTGTACCTGCCCGATCGCCCGGCGCGCGCTCCCGGATGGGTGGTGCTGCACGGCCTGACCGTGCCGGGGCGCCGCCACCTGGCGATGACCCGCTTCGTGCGCTCGCTAGCCTCGTCCGGCGCGGTGGTGCTGGTACCGGACGTACCATCGTGGCGCGCGCTGAAGCTGGACATCGGCGCCGCGCGCGAGACGCTGGCGGCGGGGGCGCTGCACCTTGCCGGGCATTCGCGCGTGCAGGCGGGCGGCGTGGGGGTGATCGGCTTCTCCTTCGGCGCCACGCAGGCCCTCATCGCCGCCGCCGACCCGCGTCTGGCGGACGCGCTGAAGGCGGTGGTGGGCTTCGGCGGCTTCTGCGACCCGGAGCGGATGATCCGCGCCATCTTCACCGGCGAGCACGAGTGGGAGGGCGTCGACTACCGGATGGACCCCGACCCGTACGGCCGCTGGGTGCTGGCGGGGAACTACCTCACGCTCGCGCCCGGATACGAGCACATGCAGCGCGTGCAGGATGCCGCCCTCGCGCTCGCGGTGGAGGCGGGGCGGCGAGGCGCATTCGCCTGGGAGCCCGAGTACGACGTGCTCAAGGACGAGCTCCGCGCCACCCTCTCCGGCGACGAGCTGCCGGTGTGGGACCTCCTCGCGCCTCCGTCCGGCACGCCGCTCGATGACCTGGAGGGTGCGCGCCGCCTTGCCGCCGCCTTCGCCGAGGGCGCGGTCCGCCACGACCCGCGCGTGGACCCGCGGCCGTACTTCCCCGCCCTGCACGGAAAGATCACGCTGAGCCACGGCCGCGAGGACCGGCTGATCCCCTTTACCGAATCGCTCCGCCTGACCGCCGCGCTCCCGCCGCAGCTGGACGCCTCCTGCACCATCACCGGCCTGTTCTCGCACTCCGCGGGTGCCGGCGGCCTGCGCCCCCTCGCCCGTGCGCGAGAGACGCTGACGTTCGTGCGGCTGCTGAACCGGGCGCTGTACTCGGTGTGAGGGGGCCGGGGGGAACCTCCCCGGCGGTTGAAACCGCTGCAACAACGGCGGGAAACCTGCCTTCGCAGGTTTCGGAGGCGCGCACCGGGGCCGCATCGCCGGGGTCCGCATCGCCGGGGTCCGCATCGCCGGGGGATGAATCCCCCGGCTGAAACCACGGGAAGACCGCTGAAGCGGTCTCGTGCGTTTGGATGGTTCGTGGGAACGGAAAAGGGGCGAGGCGTTTCGGCCTCGCCCCCGAGTCCGCGAAGGCGGACTTTGTGCTGTTGTTGCAGCGACTTCAGTCGCCGGCCCCTACTTCCCCCCGAACATCCCGCCCAGGCCGCCGCCGAGCTTCCCGAGGTCCGGCATGCCGCTGCCGCCGCCCCCGCCGCCCTCGCCGATCAGCCGGCCAAGGTTGCCGCCGACGGGCGCGGGAAGCCGCCCGTCGAGGAACTCGATGGCGGTGCGCGCCGCCATCTCGGCCTTGTCCCGCGGAATCCCCGTCCGCTCGCTGATCTGCTGCACCAGCTCGTCGATCATCGCCATGCGTACCCTCCCGATCTGAGGCCGAACCGCAAATGTTTGGCGCCCCACATGCACGGACCGGGCCCGCCAGCCACGCCCCCTCTCTCGATGACAGGAGGGCACAGCCCTCTCCTGTTATCGGGAGAGGGGGCAGTCGAGTGTAACGAGACGGGGTGAGGGCCCTCAGCCGTTCCGGATCAGGTGCAGCGGCGCGATCACCTGCCGCTCCTCGCCGACGACGAGCTCGAACAGGTAGGTGCCCTCCGCCGGAAAGACGATGCGGTCGATCGGCATCAGGATGCGCGTCTGCGGCGGGCCCTGGTCCAGCTGCTGCCCGCTGACCTCCGTGTGCCCGCCGATGCTGAGCGCGGGTGTGCGCGACGGATCCAGCATCTCGATGGAGAAGTGCACGTCCCCCCGCTCCCCCGCGTCCCACTCGATCACGACGGCGAGCGTGACGCGGTCCTGCTGCGCCGGGAAGCCGGGAGCGTAGAGCTGGTGAAAGATCCCTTCGATGTCGATGCGCCCGTCCGGGCGCTCGTCAGCATGCTCGCAGAGCACGGCGTAGAGGACTCGCATTGGGGTCTGATCCTGGTAAAGAAGTGCGTGAGTGCGTAAGTGCGCTCGGTCCCAACGCACTCACGCACTTACGCACTCACGCACTTC
>DASVTZ010000123.1 GCA_036387335.1 Longimicrobium sp. | reverse complement strand
ATGACCGACGCCACATCGCACTCCCCGGTTCCGCACGAAGAGCCGCTCCTCGACCAGCTCCTCCGCGAGGCGGTGCCCGAGATCAAGCTGGCGCTGGGCGACCTGATCGACCGCGACAACGCCCGCTCCCTTCCGGACCGCTATGCCCGCCTGCTGCCGGAGACGGTGCTGGTGGTGACGCTGCGCCCGGATGCCGCGCACTCGCTGAGCCCCGTGGCCGAGCAACTGGAGGGCGAGCTGACCGACTCGTGCATGCGCCACGGCTCGCTCTACGACCGTCCGTACCGTGTGCGGCTGCACGAGGCGGGCGACCCGGGCGCGCCGCTCTTCCGCATCTCCAAGGAGGCCCCCGGCGGCCCCGCTGACAAGCCCGGGCTCACGGAGAGCGGCGCCACGCCGCCTCCCGCCGCCTCGCTGGGCACCGTCGCCGCCGCGCCCTTCGCGCCGCCCGTGGCGCCCATCGAGGCACGCGGCGAGACGATCGCCGTCCCCCCGCCGCGCACCGTGGCGCCGCCGACCGCTCCCAAACCCGCGCCGGCTCCGACCGCCGCGCCGGTGTTCGACGATCCGGACGCCACGCGCATGGAGGGGATCGCCCCTCCGGCCAAGGGTGCGCCGGGGTGGGACGCGACCAAGTGGGAGCTGGTGGTGGAGGACGCGGAGGGCGCCGAGGCCGAGCGCTTCCCGATCTCCGCCGCCGAGGTGACGGTGGGACGGCACACGGACAACCCGCAGCTCCAGAGCGACCTGATGCTGAGCGGGGCGCCGCAGGTGAGCCGCCGCCACCTGGTGCTGCGCTGGGCGCCGCGCGACGGTGCGCCGGGCTTCCAGGTGGCCAACCTGGGCCTCAACGCGCTGCACGTGGAGGACGCCGAGATCGCGGGCGCCAACCTCAAGGGCCCGTACCGCCTGGAGGACGTACCCGAGCGCCACATGCGCTGGGTGCCCGCCGACGCGCGGATGCGGATCGGCGAGAACGGCCCCATCCTGCGGGTACGCGCCGCCGCCGTGGCCGCTCCCGAGGGCGACGCCGCGCCGGAGGATCCGGAGGCGACGCGGTTCGGATAGGAACAGCGGGGAATGGGGACTGGGGAATGGGGAATAGGTAGGCAGCGGCGGAAAACGTCGTTCAGACTATTCCCTATTCCCTATTCCCTGATCCCTATCATCGAGCTCAGGGATTCATGTCAGGCATAGAAGCACTCCTCCGCGGCCGCACGCTCGCCGACCGCTACCGGATCGAGGACGTGATCGGGCGCGGCGGGATGGGCGCCGTGTACAGGTCGACCGACGAGCGGCTGGGGCGCGCGGTGGCCGTCAAGGTCATCACCGCGTCGGCCGGAAGCGACGAGGCCGCCCGCGAGCGGATGCGCGCCCGCTTCCGCCACGAGGCCGCCTCCGCCGCGCGACTTCCGCACCACCCCAACGTGGTGCCGGTGTACGACTACGGCACCGATCCCACGCTGGGGATGGACTTCATCGTGATGGAGCTGCTGCGCGGCGAGGACCTCGCGTCGCGGCTCGCCCGCACGGGTCCGCCGCCGCTGGGCGTGTCGCTCCGCATCCTGCGCGAGGCGTCGCGCGGGGTGGCGGTGGGGCACCGCGCGGGGCTCATCCACCGAGACGTCAAGCCGGGGAACGTCTTCCTGGCGCAGGGCGACGACGCGCGCGAGCTGCAGGTGCGGGTGCTCGACTTCGGCATCGCCAAGGCCGTGACGGAAGAGGAGGACACCTCCAGCGGCCTCACGCAGGATGGGCGCGCGCCGCTCTCCCCCGCGTACGCATCGCCCGAGCAGCTGCGCGGCGAGGCGCGGCTGACCCCGGCTTCGGACGTGTTCAGCCTGGGCGCGCTTGCCTTCCAGCTCCTCGCCGGCCAGCGCCCCTTCAGCGACGCGGACCGCAACCGCATGTCGGTGGGGATGGAGGTGCCGATCCCCTCGCTCCGCGCGCGCAACCCGGCCGTCCCCGCCGAGGTGGAGAGCCTGGTGCAGCGGGCCCTGGCGCACGAGGCCGCCGCGCGCTTCGAAAACGCGGGCGCCTTCGCCGATGCCCTCGACGCCGTGATCCGCCGCCTCCCGGAAGAGACCGCCGCCGCGCGCGTCCCCGCCGGCGCGGTGGTCACGCCGCCGACGCCGGACCGCGTCTACGGCGACGACCGCACCGTCCTGGCGGGCGCGGGCGACGAGGACCGCACCGTGCTCGCGCCGCCGGGGCCGCCGCAGCCGTACGCCCCGCAGCCCATGCGCCCGCAGCCGGTGATCCCGCCGCGCCGCATGGTGGAGCCGGAGCGGAGCGGAGCGGGGAAGGCGTTCGCGGTCGGCGCGCTGGTGGTGGTGCTGGGTGGCGGCGGGTTCTTCGCCTACCAGCAGATGAACCGCGACGACTCCGGCGCACCCCCGCTCTCCACCCTCTCCGACTCCGCCCGGGCGGACAGCGCGGGCGCGGACTCGATGGACTCCACCGACGCCCTGGCGCTGAGCATGGAGGGCCGCCGCGCGCTCCAGGCGCAGAACTTCGGCGCCGCGGCGGACTTCTTCCGCCGCGCCAGCGAAGTGGATCCCAACAACGCCGGCTACCGCGACGGGTACGCCTTCGCGCTGCTGAACCTGGGGCGCGCCGAGGAGGCGGAGCGGGTGCTGGTGGATGCCATCCGCATCAACCCGCAGTACGACCTGCTGCACAGCCACATGGCCGACGCGCTCCTCGCCCGCGGCGACACCGCGGGCGCGATGCAGTCGCTGGAGCGCTTCATCCAGCTCACCCCCGACCGCCCCGCGCAGACGCAGGCGCAGCAGCGGTTCCAGGCGCTGACGCAGGCGCTGCAGGCGACCCCGCCGCCGCCGCAGACCTTCGACAGCACCACCGTCCCGGCCCCCACCCCGGCGCCGCCCGACACGAGCACCGCCCCGCGCGACACCATCCGCATGCCGGGCTGATGGCGGAGTGGCGGGTCACGGTGCGCGGGTCTGGCCGGGTGGCGCTCCCCGCGTACGGCATGGCGGACGCCGAGCACCAGGTGGAGAAGGAGCTGGAGGAGGCCTGGCCCGGTTGCGCCGCCGAGGTCCTGGAAGTCGCCCGCACCGATGACCGCGCGCGCATCGTGGAGGAGTTCGCCGTCCGCTACCGCGTGCGCGGCACCGTCACCCACACCGCCGACACCGAAGCCGAGGCGCGCACCGCCGTCCTGCGCGGCCTTCGTGCGCGCTTCGCGGGGACGAGGTACGCGGGCGTGGCGTGGGAGGTGTAGGGCCCCCACCCCCGTCGCTCCGCGACGCATCCCCCTCCCCCAAAACTGCCTGGGGGAGGGGGAGCTTGCGTAGGTGGGTGCCGCTCCTCCGGTTCGTCGTCGCGGTAGGGGCTGCGATTCATCGCGCCCGTGGCCGGCGCTGCTCCGGCCCCCGCCCTCGCACCCCAACCGTCGTAGGGGCAGACCTGCGTGTCTGCCCACCCCTCGCGCCGCCTCGACCGCCGCATCCCGCACGCGATACACGATGCCGCAACGCCGGGCTGCACTTGCGGGCCACGCGCGCGCTGGCATAGCATCCGCAGAGAGACGCAGCCCAGCGATCCACGCCCATCCATCCGCCGGAGATCCGCCGCATGTCCACGCCGGAGATCAAGCTCGACTCCCTTCTCCACGAAGACCGCGTCTTTCCGCCGCCTCCGGAGTTCGCGCGCCATGCGCTCGTCAGCGATCCCGAGGTGTACGCGCGCGCCGCGGCGGACCCGCAGGCCTTCTGGGCCGGATGGGCCGAGCAGCTCCACTGGTTCCGCCGCTGGGACACGGTGCTGGAGTGGAATCCGCCCGAGGCCCGGTGGTTCGGGGGCGGCACGCTGAACGCGGCGTACAACTGCCTCGATCGCCACCTCGACGGCCCCAACCGCACCAAGCCCGCGCTCCTCTGGGAGGGCGAGCCGGGCGACCGCCGCACGTACAGCTACGAGGAGCTCCATCGCGAAGTCGGCCGTGCCGCCAACGCGCTCAAGGGGCTCGGGGTGAAGCGCGGCGACCGAGTGGCCATCTACCTCCCCATGATCCCCGAAGCGGCCATCGCCATGCTGGCGTGCGCGCGGATCGGGGCGGCGCACTCGGTGGTCTTCGGCGGGTTCTCGGCCGAGAGCCTGCGCGACCGCATCCGCGACGCCGAGGCCAGGGTGCTGATCACGGCCGACGGCGGCTACCGGCGCGGCGGCGTGGTCGCCCTCAAGCGCGCCGCGGACCAGGCGGTGGAGGAGGAGGGCGGCTGCCCCACCATCGAGCACGTCCTCGTCGTCCGCCGCCACGGCTCCGATGGCGACTCCGTGGGCGATGCGGCGATGAAGGATGGCCGCGACCGCTGGTGGCACGACCTGGTGGACGCGGCGGAGCCCGAGTGCCCGGCCGAGGAGATGGATGCGGAGGACCTCCTCTACATCCTCTACACCTCGGGCACCACGGGGAAGCCCAAGGGGATCATGCACACCACCGGCGGCTACATGACGCAGGTGTGCGCCACCACGAAGTGGGTCTTCGACCTCAAGGACGACGACGTCTACTGGTGCACCGCGGACGTGGGATGGGTGACGGGGCACTCGTACGTGGTCTACGGACCGCTCGCCGCCGGGGCCACCGTCGTCATGTACGAGGGCGCCCCCGACTGGCCCGACCGCGCGCGCATGTGGAAGATCGTGGAGGACTACCGGGTCACCATCCTCTACACGGCGCCCACCGCGATTCGCGCCTTCATGAAGTGGGGGACGGAGTTCCCCGCCCAGCACGACCTCACCTCGCTGCGGCTGCTGGGCACCGTGGGCGAGCCGATCAACCCCGAGGCGTGGATCTGGTACCACAAGTTCATCGGCGGGGAGCGCTGCCCCATCGTGGACACGTGGTGGCAGACGGAGACCGGCGCCATCATGATCGCCCCGCTCCCCGGCGTCACGCACACCGTGCCGGGCTCGGCCACCACCCCGTTCCCCGGTATCCGCGCGGACATCCTGTCGCTGCAAGGCGAGTGCATCGGAACCGGGGGCGGCTTCCTGGCGATCCGCGACCCGTGGCCCTCCATGCTGCGCGGCATCTGGGGCGACCCGGAGCGCTTCCGCGAGACATACTGGAGCAAGTGGACCGGCAAGACCGTCGACGGCTCGCAGCCCGGCGAATCCGTCTACTTCCCCGGCGACGGCGCCAAGCGCGATGAGCGCGGCTACTTCTGGGTGATCGGCCGCATCGACGACGTGCTGAACGTGGCCGGGCACCGCATCGGCACCATGGAGGTGGAGTCCGCGCTGGTGGACCACCCCTCCGTGGCCGAGGCCGCCGTAGTGGGCAAGGCGCACGAGCTCAAGGGCCAGGCGGTGGCGGCGTTCGTGACCCTCAAGGAGGGCCAGGAAGCGACCGAGGAGCTGAAGAAGGAGTTGAGCGACCACGTGGTCCGTAAGATCGGCGCCATCGCCCGCCCCGACGCCATCCTCTTCGCCGGCGACCTCCCCAAGACTCGCTCCGGCAAGATCATGCGCCGCCTCCTCAAGGACATCGCCGAAGGCCGGGCGTTGGGCGACACCACCACCCTCGCCGACCCCAACGTGGTGCAGCGGCTCAAGGGGGAGTACGAATCGAAAGAAGGGTAGCGGCTGGGCGGAGACACACGCATCGAAATCGGCGAGCCGGCTCCTCTCTGGAGCCGGCTCGCTGTTTTTCTTCCACATACCGTGCCCGAAAGCGTCTCCTCCCGACACTTCCTGCGCGAATTCCGCCGCTCCGGTCCATCCAACAGGATGGGCGACGCGGCGGAGGGGTCTCGTACTCCCGCCATCTTACTTAAGAAAACTTTTCCCGAACGCGACAGAACGCTCCTACGGTCCCTTTCATGGGATCCAGCCACGCGCACGAGCCCTCCCGCGTCGCCCTCAGCCCCGCATCCGCGCGCAGTCTCAGCAAGGCTGATGATGGTCGTACCCATCGGCATCTACGCCTCCGGATGAATGCCGTCGGGCGGCACCCCCTACTCTCCGCCCGCCACCGGGCAACGTTCTTCCCTCCTTCTTCCAGGTGCATCCCATGGACATCCTGTTCCGGCGCAACGCCTTCCGGGTGCTTCGCGCCACCATCACGGCCGGGGTCCTCCTCGCCGCCACCGCACCCTGCGTCCAGGCGCAGAGCCGGACCGCAAAGGATGCGGCCACCCTGGAATCGGTATTGCGGGTCCGCAAGGTGGACCAGGTTCGAAGCGGCTTCGGAGGACGCCTGGTGGTGACGGTGGACGGGCTCGGCGCCCTGCCGCGCGACGGCGGCCGCACCGCCGACAGCCTGATGCTGTTCGTGAACGGCTACGCGATCCGCGACACGCGCGGCCAGCCCGTCGGCTTCACGGGGAACCAGGTCTCGTTCCGGCTGGGCTACACGCAGGCGTCCCGAGACGCGTGGACGGCGGTCCTCGCCGGCTCCAGCCTAAAGCCGCGACGGGCGCGAATCGGTGTGGGCTTCCCCGGCGGGCGCGAGCTGCGGCCGGTCAACGAAGCCCGGCCGCCCACGATCATCTTCCGGCCCTTCAACAAGCTGCGTCTGTGGGGTTCCGGCATCGGTTTCGTGCTGGCGCTGGCAGGGTTCGTCTACATGGTGTTCCGCAGCGGGGTGCTCCGCGACTCGGCAGAAGAGTCGGGACGCCCGATGCACGAGCGGCCTTTCAGCCTGGGCCGCGCGCAGGCGGCGGCATGGTTCTTCGCGATCGTGGCGGGGTTCCTCTACATCCGCCTGGTGAGCGACGACTACAACTCGCTGAACGCGCAGGCGCTGATGCTGCTGGGGCTGGGCACGCTGACGCAGGCGGCCTCCGGGCTGGTGGACAACACCCTCCGCGACCGGGCACGGGCGACGCTCGCCCGCATGCGCCCCCGCCTGGCGAGGCTGCGCAGCGAGGTGGCAGCGATGGGGGCGCAGGAGGAGGCTACGGCGACCCCGGCCAACCTGGCGCAGCTGCGTACCACGCTCGCCGTCTCCCGTGAGACGCTGGACGACGCGGCGCTGCAGGTGCGCCAGGCCGAGGCCGTGCTCGAGGGGGCACCGTCGAGAGGATTCGTTGCGGACCTCGTCTCGGATGCGCAGGGGGTGAGCCTGCACCGCTTCCAGATGGCGGTGTGGACCGTGATCCTGATCGGCATCTACGTCACCGAAGTGGTCACCACCTGGGCGATGCCCACCTTCAACCCCGAACTGCTGGCGCTGATGGGGATCAGCGGCGGGGCGTTCGTAGGATTCAAGCTGGTGGAGCGCCAGACGGCGAGCGAAGACGCCGCCGCGCCCGCGCCAGCGGCGGATGAACCGGCTGCGGAGGTCGTCGAGCCGATGAGCCCGCAGGTGTTCAAGGTCATCAGCGACCTGGTGCCGGCCACGGAGGGCACTCCACCGGCCGCGTAAGCCGCACGCGGGCCTTGGGACACCCTAGGGGGACGGGACAGTTTGCGTGTCCCCTCGTTCGTTAGAGCTCCGCGGCATCGCCCGTGCACTCCGGGAAAGCCGACCGGCTTGCGTGTGATGGATCAGGAGCCGTCCCCAGGACACGAGTCCGATGAAGATCGCCACGTACAACGTCAACGGCATTAACGCGCGCCTGCCGATCCTGCTGCGCTGGCTAGAGGAGACGAAGCCGGATGTGGCGTGTCTGCAGGAGTTGAAGGCGCCGCAGGAGAAGATTCCAGAGGAAGCGATCCGGACGGCGGGGTACGGCGCGGCGTGGCACGGGCAGAAGGGGTGGAACGGGGTGGCGATCCTCGTTCGCGATGGGGAGCCGGAGGATGTGCATCGCGGTCTCGACGGCGAGCCGGAGGACGAGCAGAGCCGCTACATCGAGGCGACGGTCCGCGGAATCCGCATCGGGTGCCTCTACCTGCCCAACGGCAACCCGCGCCCCGGGCCGAAGTTCGACTACAAGCTGCGCTGGCTGGACCGGCTGGCAAAGCGGGCCGCCGAGCTCCTCGACGAAGGAGGCCCGGCGGTGCTCGCGGGGGACTACAACGTGATCCCGACCGATCTGGACGTCTACAAGCCCGAGCGCTGGGTGGAGGACGCGCTCTTTCAGCCCGAGGTGCGGGAGGCGTTCCGGCTCCTCGTCGAGGGAGGGTGGACCGACGCCATCCGGACGATGCACCCTGACGAGCGCGTCTACACGTTCTATGATTACTTCCGCAACGCATTCGGCCGCGACGCGGGGCTGCGCATCGATCACCTGCTGCTGAGCCCCGCGCTCGCGCCACGGCTGGTTGCGGTGGGCATCGACCGCGACGTGCGCGGGTGGGAGAAGTCCAGCGACCACGTGCCCACCTGGATCGAGATCGCGGACGCCTGAGCACCGCACACCTCCACCCCGGCCGGTGGCCAATGCATCCCAACGAAGCGCTGATCCACCGGTTCTACACCTGCTTCCAGACGCGCGACGCCGGCGGCATGCAGGCGTGCTACCATCCGGAGGCAACCTTCCGCGACCCGGCGTTCGGCGAGCTGGACGCCGCCGGTGTCGCGGGCATGTGGCGCATGCTCTGTGCACGCGCGGCGGATCTCGACATCCAGTTCTCAGGCGTGCGCGCGAACGACGTGGAGGGGAGCGCGCACTGGGCGGCGATCTACACGTTTACGCAGACAGGGCGCAGGGTGGACAACCGGATCGATGCGCGCTTCGTCTTCCGCGACGGGCTGATCGTGCGCCACGAGGACACCTTCTCCTTCTGGCGCTGGTCCCGCCAGGCGCTCGGACCCGTGGGGCTGGTGCTGGGCTGGACTCCGCTTCTGCGCAACCGCGTCCGCGGGACCGCCATCCGCCAGCTTGCCCGCTACATGCGCGAATCGTCGGGCAGCTGACGCGAGGCGGGGCGGCTCCAGGCAAGGAGCCGCCCCGCTTCGTTGTGTGCCTCAACGGTACCGCTACGAGATGACGTCGCGCGTGCCGTCCGGCCCGATCACCTCGGCGCGCTCGCGGCGCACGGTCTCCTCGATCACCTGCTCCTCGGTCACGCGCGTCTTGCGGATCACGAGCTCCTCGCGGGCAATGAGGCGCTTGGTGACCACCAGCTCCTCCTCCACGAGGGGGATGTACATGACGTCGCCCTCGGTGCGCGGCTCCAGGCCGGCGCCGGGTGGCAGGGGGCGGCGCTCCACCTCCACCTTTTCGCGCGTCACGGGGATGGTCTGGCGGATGACCTGCTCCTCGATGTGCTTCTGCACCACCACCTCGCCAACCGGCACCTCGCGCTTCCCCACCACCAGCTCTTCCTCGGAGATCACGACCCGCTCCTCGCTCCCCGTGAGCTCGCGCGCCGGCGCACCCGCGGGCAGCCCGTGCGTCGCCGTTCCCGCGGGCGCACCGGAGAGCCCGCTCGTGCCCGCGTCGATCCCGCCGTGCACCTGCGGCGCCGGCGCTGGAGTTGGAGCCGGGCTGACGGGGCTCGCGACGGAGGCGGCGGTGCGGCCGTGGTCGAGCACGGTTGCGTCGGGGTCCGCGAACGGGAGCGGGGTGTTCGTGGGTGCGGAGGGGAGGGTGGCGGCGCTCGCGCCCGTGACGCCGTCCAGGTGCACGCGCCGCGCTTCGTCCACCCGCGCGCTGCCAAACGGCACGAACACGCGCTTCCCGCCCGGGATGCGCGCGACTGAGGCCTCCAGCGCGACGGCGAGGAAGCGCGGCCCCTCGCCGCGGGCGTCGCCCAGCACGTCCGCCACATTGCCCAGCAGGGTGCCGTCGCCCGCGAAGACGGGGCGCCCGATCAGCCCCAGGTCCGCGCCCGCCCCCAGCTCGCCCAGCGACACCAGGTCATCCATCGATACGTCCATCGTTCCTCCCGGCCAGCCAGGGCATGGTTCCATCCGGCCGGCGCGGAGCGCGCCCCCGGAGTGCGGGCCGGGGAGTGCAAGCGGCATTCCGTGGGCCCCCTCCCCCCGCTTGCGGGGCGCAGGGCGGGTGAGGGGGAGAATTCGGTGCGCGGGGCGGTGGTTCGGCGCGGGGGCGGGCACGGGCAGCCACGCGGGGCGGCCCCTACGGGATCGGTGTGCGAAGCAAGGATCGGGGTGGCGGCGAGGGTGGGCAGACACGCAGGTCTGCCCCTACGGGATCGGTGCCAGGGGTCGAGACATCGGATCAACGCGGCAGGGCAAACGGGTGGACCGGCACGGATCTCCACGCAAACCGCCCCTCCCCCGCAGT